>CAYWVJ010000023.1:0-9873 GCA_964461825.1 uncultured Gammaproteobacteria bacterium | reverse complement strand
TCATTTCTTCGCCAGTGTATTCCAGATCCAGCCGAAAACCCACCCGACGGCATAACCCACCACGAACGTTACCACGATAAGCAGTATCGCCTTCCCAAGGTCAAACGGCTGCATGATAAACGGATTGCTCATGAAATTGAGCGAGAAAATAAAATCCAGCAGCCCCTGCGCCCAACCCAAGGCCACCACAAGTGCCCATACCACGTGCAGTGCTGCGGCCGTTGAGCCCACGACAAGTGCGACATTCGCACTATTGAGCTTCTTCATGTATATCACCTCCTTCTTCTTCTATTATGATACAATTTTCCCTATGCGCAAATTTTTCTTCGTTTTCTTCCTCGTTACCGCTACTGCTGCTGCGGTATTTTTCACCGAGAGAAAAAATAATCCGACGGTTTCGCCGATTGCCGACGCAGCGTACGGAAAAATTTTAGGCATATTCACCGTACGCAAAGACCCTGCAGATCTCAAAAAGAAGGTCATTAATGCCGTCGGCGACGCGTGGCGCAACTACTCCGTGTACGTCGTTGACCTTAACTCGACGTTTACGATGGGCATCAACGAACGCGAGGTTTTTACCGGCGCGTCGATAAATAAACTTCCCATTCTTGCGGTCCTGTACGACGAAGTGCAGAAAGGCGCCGTGAATTTTGATCAGATCGTAACGCTTCAGGACAATGACATTCAGGATTACGGCACCGGAAGCATCCGCTACGATCCGCCCGGTACGACGTATTCGGTCAAAACGCTCGCGCGCCTCATGATACAGAAAAGCGATAACACCGCGGCATTTCTTCTGAATAATTACGTTCTCTCACCCGAAACGGTGCAGAAAACGATTACCGGCTGGGGGCTGACGCAAACCGATATGACAGCCAACAAAACGTCGAACGCCGATGTTGCCGTGCTTTTAACCAAAATGTTCCGCGGGAACATCACCAACCCGTCGGCAACGGCGGAAATGCTCGGATTTCTGAAGGATACCGATTTTGAGAACCGCCTGCCGGCAAAACTTCCGAAAGACGCGACCATATACCATAAAATCGGCAACGGCGATACCGGCGAAATCCACGACGTGGGGATTGTCACCCGCGGCAACACGAAATATTACGTCGGGATCCTGACGACGAACGTTTCTGACGTTGACGCGGCGGAAAAACTCGAGGCGGACGTATCAAAACTCATTTTTGACTTTATGCAGTAAGAACCTGCGGCGCGCGGGAAATGCGTTTTTCCGAAGTCAGCGGCCTGGTGAGCGCAAGCTTCAAGACGTCGTCCATGTGCTCGACAAAATGAAATCTGAGATCATGCTGGACGCTTTTGGGAATGTCTTCGAGATCTTTCTTGTTGTTCTTGGGTAAAACGACGGTGCGGATGCCTGCGCGGTGCGCGGCGATGACTTTTTCTTTCACGCCGCCGATTTCCAGCACGCGGCCGCGAAGCGTAATTTCCCCGGTCATGGCAACCGTACGTTTTGTGGAAATTTTTATGAGCGCCGATACGATTGCCGTGGCGATTGCGGCGCCGGCAGACGGTCCGTCTTTGGGAACCGCGCCTTCCGGTACGTGCACGTGGACGTCGATTTTCTGGAAAAACTTTTCGGGTAAACCCAACAGCTTCCACCGGCTCCTGACGTACGACATCGCGGCGGTCGCGGACTCTTTCATCACGTCTCCGAGCTGTCCGGTAAGGGTCAGCGCTCCCCTGCCCGGCATGAGCGCGACTTCGATAAACAGAATGTCACCGCCCGCCTCGGTCCAGGCCAGCCCCGTGCTCATCCCGATTTCATCTTTCTTTTCCGCAAGAAGCGACGAAAATTTGTACGGACCCAGGTACTCGTGCAGCGACGAAGGCGTAATCGTATAGCGGGCTTTGGTTTTTGCATCCGCAATCTTTTTGGCAACTTTCCGGAAAATTGTCGCGATTTCGCGCTCCAGATTTCGGACGCCTGCCTCCCGCGTATACCGCCTGATGATCTCAAACAGTCCCCCCTGCGAAAGGCTGACGACGTCTTTCGTCACGCCGTGGATTTCGCGCTCTTTCTCAAAAAGGAAATCGCGTGCGATGTGGAATTTTTCATCTTCGGTATATCCGGGAAAGTGGATGACTTCGAGCCGGTCGCGCAGCGCCGGCGGAATGGTATCCAGAACGTTGCACGTCGTTATGAAAAAAACGTCGGACAAATCAAACGGCACCTCGAGGTAATGATCGGAAAACGCGTAATTCTGCTCCGGATCAAGCGCCTCCAGAAGCGCTGCCGACGGATCGCCGCGGAAGTCCGCGCCGACCTTGTCAATTTCATCAAGCATGAATACCGGATTTTTCGTTCCGGCTTGCTTGATGCCCTGAATAATACGGCCGGGAAGGGCGCCGACGTAAGTTCGCCGGTGCCCGCGGATTTCCGCTTCGTCGCGGATGCCGCCCAGCGACATCTTTACGAATTTGCGGCCGAGCGCCCGCGCGATGGATTTACCGATCGACGTTTTCCCGACGCCGGGCGGGCCGACAAAGCAAAGAATCGTCGGCGACGATTTTGCTTTGCCCCCGCCAGAGGGCGGGGCGGGATTCTGCATCAAGTGCGCGCGCAGTTTCATCACCGCAAGATACTCCAGAATCCGTTCCTTGATTTTATTAAGACCGTAATGATCTTGGTTCAAAACTTTTTCCGCATCGGCGATATTGACGTTGTTGGGGCTTGCCACCGCCCACGGAAGTTCAACGAGCGTATCCAGATACGTGCGCACGTAGGAGGCTTCCGGGTTGTACTGCGACATCTGCATGAGGCGCGTCAGTTCCTTTTCCGTTTTTGCGCGTACGTCCTCCGGCATGCCGGCTTTCTTGATTTTATCTTCAAGCTCCTTGAACTCTTTGTTTTCGTCGTCCTCGCCCAGTTCTTTTTCGATCGTCTTCATGCGTTCACGCAGCACCTGTTCGCGCACGTTTTTATCGAACTTTTCCTGCGTTTTATTGGCGATTTTCCGCTCCAGTTCCAGAATTTTTATTTCCTTGGAAAGATACCCGATTTCCTTTTCCAGCCGCGCTTTGACGGAATTCGTTTCCAAAAGATCCTGACGCTCCGACGGTTTAACGTCCAGCACGCCCGCAACCTGATGGGACAGTACCTGCGGCGCGACGCCGGACATAATGTTCATGAACGTCAAAAAATCCATGGTTTTTCCCAGTTTCACCGCCGTTCGCAGTTCGTTGGTCAGGTGGTTAAAGAGCGCGCGTGTTTCCTCGTCTTCTTCAACGACATCGCCCAGTTCCAGCACCCGTGCCACGAAAAACGGCTCGACCGCTTCGTAATTGAGTATCTCGACCTTCGCAAGCCCCCGTACGAGCGCATTAATCTCGCCTTCGTTTTTCATCATCTGGATAATTTCGCCGACTGTTGCGGTTTGGTAAAGGTCGGAAGGCGTGGGATCGTTGACGTTGGGGTTCCGCTGCATTACGAGAACCACGCGTTTGCCGGACGACTGCGCCGCCTCGATTGCAGAAACGCTGCGCTGGCGGCCGAAGGTTAATATCATTTCCGTACCGGGAAACACGATGCCGTCGCGGATGGGGACAACTGGTAATACAGATTCTTTATCCATGATAGGTGACCTAGCACTCAAGTATAACAAGTGCTAACTCCCGCGTCAAGAGGTCAGATGAATTCGGTTAAAAGCTCTTCAAGGTTCCACGCGGCGTTTGCCGTAACGTCCGGCTCGCGGTCTTCGCTCGTGGGTTTGTCTTCTTTCCAGAATATCCCGACCGGAATTTTGTCGCCCCACTCGTTTGCTTTTTCCAGTGCTGCGGCTTTATTTTCCGGCATCGTTTCCAGTTGATAAAGCCGTTGCCTGTACCATGCATACGTGTGCACCTTGTCAAACGTGACGCACGGCTGGAGGATGTCAACCACCGCAAACCCCTTATGTTCAATAGCGGCTTTCATGATTGCAGTCAATCCCGG
Source organism: uncultured Gammaproteobacteria bacterium (assembly GCA_964461825.1). Lineage (GTDB taxonomy): Bacteria > Patescibacteriota > Microgenomatia > UBA10105 > UBA927 > XYB1-FULL-47-11. The sequence continues at coordinate 5,918 of CAYWVJ010000023.1, read as the reverse complement.
ACCGTCCCCGGCAAACGCACGCGCGACAAACGTGGCTCCGGCGGTAAGCGCGAGCGCCAGCGGATTAACCGGCTCGTCCGATACGCCTTCCGGCGTCGATTTTGTCTTAAATCCCTGTTTTGCCGTCGGAGATGCCTGGCCGGTTGTAAGCCCGTACACCTGATTGTCATGAATAAATACCGCAAGATCGGGGTTTCGTTTTGCCGCGTGGATGAAATGATTGCCTCCTTCGCCCAACCCGTCGCCGTCGCCCGAAATGACGATGACCGGCAATTTCCGGTTGACGAGTTTCAGCCCCTGGGCAACCGGCAGCGTCCGTCCGTGGAGCGCCGCGACGCCGTAGATCTTCATCCAGTCGTACATGTTGCCGTGACAGCCGACGCCGTACACGACCGCCCCGTCGTCCGAACCGATACTCAGCTCTGCCAGCGCATTCTTGAGCGACATCCAGATGCCGAAATCCCCGCACCCCGGGCACCATGTCGGTAAAAAGTTCGTTTTGAATGTATTAGGATCGATTGACATACTCAGCGATTTCCTCCGGGAAAAACGGCCGCCCGTCGTATTTCAGTAATTTTTCTTTTATCAAAATTCCCGTTTGTTCACGGATAAGCGAGGCAAACTGACCGGTCGCGTTCTGTTCCACGTCAATGATGCGCGTAGACGGCGCCAAAAGCTTCATGACCGCATCAACCGGGAACGGATATACCCAGGAAAAATGCACGAGCCGCGTTTTTTTCTTGATGAGTTTCATGGCGTCAATCACCGGCCCGCGCGTACTGCCCCACGTCACGAACGTGATCTCCGCTTCGGCATCGCCGAATACCTCTGGCGGCATAATGTCTTTCTGCATTGCGGTAAATTTCCTGAGCCGTTTGTTTGCCATCGCGACCCGCCCGGCCGACGCCTCCGTAACAAACCCCTGCTCGTCGTGTTCATAGGAATTCGCAATGTAAAATCCGCCTTTCTGGCCCGGGAAACTCCGCGGCGAAACGCCGTCGGGCGCTGACAGGTCATACCGCTTAAAACCGGGCGTTTTTTCATTGAATAATTTACCCCTGTCGATGACGACGTCTTTTGTGAATACCGACTTCGGCGCACACCACGTGCTTTCGTTCAAATATTTATCGGTGAGCAAAAATACGGGCACCTGGTACCGGTCCGCAAGATTAAACGCGGCAGCGGTAAGCTCGTATGCCTCGGCTGCATCTGCCGGAGCCAAAACGATCCGCGGAAATTCCCCGTGACCCGCGCGGATCACAAACGCAAGTTCTCCCTGTTCGGTATACGTGGGCATGCCGGTTGAGGGGCCCACGCGCATCCCCAGATCGATGACCAGCGGCGCCTCGATCATCCCGTCCCACGACAGCCCCTCCACCATAAGCGCGAAACCGCCGCCGGACGTGGCGACCATGCTTCGTGCGCCGGCGATCGACGCGCCCACCGCCATGTTGATGCCGGCGATTTCGTCCTCCGGCTGCTTGTACACGAGATTTAATGTTTTTGCGTGATCCGCAAGAAACGTGATAAGCGAATTTATCGGCGTCATGGGATAAATGGCGGCAAATCTGAGTCCCGCGCGCGCCGCTCCGATTCCGACTGCTTCGCTGGCGTTAAGAACGAGCTGCGGCTCTTTGGTTTCCGGCGGTGCAAGACGCATGCGGGATTCATTTTTCACCGCATCGTAGCCGGCTTTTGCCATACCAACGTTCTGCGTAACGACCTCCTCCTTTTTTTTCTTAAACTGGTCGCGGATAACGGTTTCCAGTGCCGCAAACGGCGCACCCAAAAGCGCAACGGTAGCGCCCAGCGCAACGGTATTGCGCATGACCGGCTCGCCGCCGAGTTTCGTAACGATGTCTCGCAGTGCAATCGGCAAAACGCTGATACCGGTAACGCCGTCTGCGTCGGCAGGATCGGCAAGCAATAGCGCGCCCTGCGATGCTTCGGCTTTATGCAGTTCTATGGTTTGGCGATTCAAAGCTACCAGGATGTGAAGGTCGCGGTTCATCGACTCGAATTTTTCTTTTGCGATGCGCACCGTGATCATGTTGTGGCCGCCGCGGATAAGCGAGGGGTAGTCGTTGGTCGCAAACGTATAGTACCCCAGCCGCGCAAATGCGCGGGATAACATAATCCCCGAGGACATGATCCCGAATCCTGCCTCGCCCCCGATTTTGACGGTTACGGAATCCATATATCTAGAATAGCACAACTATTAAGTCGCGGGGGAAGAAAAAATCATGCAGTTACTTTGCGGAACGGTTCAGAGCATTTGCATAAATAGCTTGTCCGAGACTTTTGTGGCCGCCGCTCTTGTTCCGTAAAATTACACGAAGATGGATCGGGGTATCGCCAAATTTTTCAACGACCTCGTTAGCTATCTTGAGCCGATCCAATCCGCGTAATTCCAACGCATTCACAAGGCCGACGATATCCCGTAGATCGGATAAAATTTCATCGGGTTCTTTGTGTGCTGAATAGTGAAGCGCGGCTTCGTATTGCGGTAATGCTTGCCTTGCGAAATCTTGTATTATCGAATCCTGGCTGTGTAAATCCTGCCGGAATCCAGCCAGCTCAGTGTTCATTGCCGCAAGACCGGCGATAACATCGCCAACCGTATAATCAAACGTTTCTCCGAATATTTTTTTCGTTTCCATATCTCTACGGGAAAATCCGTTTTCCGGTTTCGTCGTAAATGAAAATCGCCATCACCGGACAGCCCTTGGCAGCTTCGATAAGCGTCCCGTCTGACTCCCCGCTTGCGGTATCCAGAATTATTGCCTTTGCCTCGTCGTCCAGCGCCCAGGCTTTCGGCGCAATCGCGACGCACGTTGCCGCGCCGATGCATAAGCTTCGTTCAATCTTCATCGTGAGCGTGCGGATTTTTCTTACTGCTTTCGGGTCGTTATCTTCCATACGGCTTTATGTAACACTTCAAGCGGCAGCACCGCGCACTTGGTGCGGGTTGGCGTAAGCTGGGTGCCCAGCATGTCTATAATGTCCTCTGTTTTTAATTTCATGACATCGGAAAATTTCATGCCGCTCGCTTTTTCCGTAAGCATCGAAGCAGACGCCTGGCTTATCGCGCAGCCTTCGCCGGAAAAACGGATATCAGAAATGATCGCAGATCTTTTTCGGCCAGAGGCCGATCCGCCTTTGGCGGAAATTTCCATGACTATCCTGTCGCCGCACGTCACGTTTCCCTCCTCAACGCTGGCATCCGGCTTCGCGAGACGGCCGAAATTGCGCGGATGCTTGTAATGATCAAGAATGACCTCTCTGTAGATGTCCATTGTTTTGGTTTTCCGGATAACGCTGATTCCCGCTTTCGCGGGAATGACAAATTAACCGAATATTCTGTTTACCTTTTCCAGTCCTTGCATCAGTGCATCGATATCTTTTTTTGTCGTATAAATATAAAACGACGCGCGGGCGGTGGCGGCAATGCCCATCGAGAGGTGCAGCGGCATGGCGCAGTGGTTGCCGGCGCGGATGAAAACGTTATCCTCGTTAAGAACCTGCGCGATGTCGTGGGCGTGCGCCGATTTTAGCGTAAATGCAATAACGCCGGCCCGTTCTTTAGGTCCATACATCGTTAACCCTTTTACTTTTGCCAGTTCTTGCATTGCGTAATGCGTAATTTCTTCTTCGCGTTTGCGGACATTTTTCATACCGAGTTTTGATAAATAGTCAATTGCCGCGCCCAACCCGATGACGCCGGCGATGTGCGGCGTACCTGCTTCAAACGTATACGGCAGTTCCTTGAAAATCGTCCTGTCTTCGCGCACTTCCTTGATCATCTCGCCGCCGTAAAGAAACGGTTTCATCCGGGAAAGAACGTCATATTTCCCCCACAAAACGCCCACGCCGGTGGGTCCGAGCATCTTATGCGACGAAAACGCCACAAAATCCGCACCCCAGTCGCCGACATCCACCGGCATGTGCGGCACTGCCTGCGCCGCATCCACGAGCACCAAACACGTTGGGTTTATCCGTTTCACGTTCTTCACGATTTCCTTAACCGGAACAATGGTACCCAGGACGTTCGATACGGCAGTAACGGCAAATAGTTCTGTTTTTTTTGTTACTACGCTGTCAAGCGGCTTCTCCGGATGCCAGACGGACAGATGAGAAAGCTGTTGCCATGGCACGAAATTCGAATGGTGCTCCATAATGGAAACAACAACTTCTTTCGGACGCAAACTATACGCGACAAGATTAATCGATTCCGTCGTATTTCTGGTAAAAATAATTTCTTCCGGACGGCCGGCGCCGATAAATTTTGCGGTTGCCGCGCGGACGTCTTCGTACGCTTTGGTCGCTTCCTCGCTCGTCGTATAAATGCCGCGGAAGATATTGGCGGTGTAGCGGGTGTAGTATTCGTTTTCTCGGTCAATGACCTGCCGGGGTTTGAGCGACGTTGCAGCCGAATCCAGATACACGATCCGCCTGCCGCCGATCATGCGCGAAAGCTGCGGGAAGTCGCTCATACCGCCACCATTACGTTGTCACCTTCGATCTTTACCTTATAGACCTGCATGGGGACAACTGCGGGCGGGCCGACAACTGCGCCTGTCGTTAGATCAAACTGGCTGCCATGGCAGCCGCAGGTGATGGTGCCATCCGTGACCATCCCTTCGGCGGCCAGGCTGCATCCGGCGTGCGAACACGCGTTGTCCATGGCAAAATACTGACCGCCGGCATTGGCGATCATGATCTTTTTATCCCCGACAAATACCATTTTCTTCGTGCCTGCGGGCAGTTCGGACGTTTTGGCTACGGGAACAAAGTCTGCCATAATTTGTTTATTATACGCGCATCGGGCAACCGCATCAAAGCGCTCCGTATAAAACCTTCCGTAATAAGCGTTTCTCCCTGCGGCTGCGGCATGCCGCGGGTTGCCAGATACCACAGCTGCTCGCCGTCAACCGGCCCGGTTGCTGCCCCGTGCGTACAGCGCACGTCGTTGGCTAGAATTTCAAGCGACGGTTTGCTCTCGGCGTAGGCGCGGCCGGTCAGGAGCAGGTTTTCGTTCCGCTGATATGCATCGGTTTTCTGCGCGCGCTTTTCCACGCGGATGCCGCCGTCGTAGAGGCATTTCGCGCGGTCGGATAAAACGCTTTTGACGAGTAAATCGCTTAACGTTTCCGGCGCCTCGTGTATCTGCATGGTGTGGATGGAAATTTTCGTCTCGCCGGAACCGAAAACGATACCGGTAATGACCGCCCTGGCACCCGGCCTGACCAGCCGGACTTCAAGATCGACGTCTGCCGTGTCTTTGACGAAAAATACAAGATTGAGCGTCGTTTTTACGGAAAATCTGAAGCTGTTCGTACCTCCGTGAACTTGTATGAACTTGTACATATTTATAACAAACTAGTACAAACTATGACAATTTACCCTACGGAACCCTCCATCTGCAGTTCGATAAGGCGGTTCATCTCGACGGCGTATTCCAGCGGCAGTTCCCTGACGATCGGCTCGATAAAACCGTTCACGATCATCGACTCTGCAAGGGCTTTTGGCAGCCCCCGGCTCTCGAGGTAGAAAAGCTGCTCGTCGCCGATTTTACTCACGGTTGCCTCGTGCTCCATAACCGCATCGCGCTCGTCAATTTTCATCGTGGGATACGTGTCGCTCCTTGACGCCTCATCCAGAAGGAGCGCGTCGCACACGACCTTGCTTTTCGCCGCATGCGCGCCCGGATAAACCTGCACGAGCCCGCGGTAACTGGTCCTCCCGCCTGCGCGGCTGATGGATTTTGAGATAATGCGGCTTGTCGTTTCCGGGGCAACGTGGAGCATTTTCCCGCCGGCGTCCTGATGCTGTCCCGTACCCGCATAGGCGATGGATAACACTTCGCCGCGCGCCTTTCGCCCCATCAAATATACACTCGGATATTTCATTGTGAGTTT
>CAYWVJ010000022.1:4510-11906 GCA_964461825.1 uncultured Gammaproteobacteria bacterium | reverse complement strand
TGGGCGAAGTTGACCTTATCTTCCGCGGTGACCGCATCCGTTTCTACGGCATTGAGAAAAAGCGGTCTCAGTCTCTTTCCGCGTGAAGGTGCAATGTTCATTGTAATCTACCTCTCTTGATTTATTTTCTGAACGTGATTCAATGATTCGAATCATCAGATCATGACCCAGGTTTCGCGCATTCCATTGCGAAAAGATATTGAACTGCAGATGCATGCGGTGTTTCGCGCGGTTATTACTGGTTTGCGCGAGGAACAAGATGTGACGGAATTTTTAGATGATTTGCTCACGCCAACAGAAAAAATTATGTTGGGAAAACGGTTAGCAATTGCCGTGCTTATCGAAAAAGGATATGACCATCGATCCATTCGCTCCACGCTACATGTCAGCTCGGGAACGGTTTCGCAGGTTCATTATTGGCTAAAAAACAAAGGAGTAGGATACAGAAAAGTCATAGGCAGGATTCTTTCAAAGGAACAGTGGATAAAACGACTGGATGTATTGCAGAAGATTGCGCATGAGATGGCGACGGTTGGATACGGGGAAGTTCGTTATGATAAACCAAAATACAAAGGATACGACCCCGTGATCTAATGATTCGAATCATCGGATCAGAATGCCGGCAAAATGATATAATATCCATACGCCGCGGTGCTGAAATTGGTAAACAGGCAAGTCTCAAAAACTTGTGAGGTTAACGCCTTTTGTCGGTTCGAGTCCGACCCGCGGCACAATTTGAAAATTCGCTCGATTCATTGTAGTATAGCGCCATGCATAACGAGACGAAAGAAATATCGCCAGAAATTGCAGTGCAGAGAGGAATATTCGGACTCCTGCACGGAGTAGCAAAACCTTGGTTTACGTATTACGATTATTATTATCATGCTAGATTCGGTCCGTATGAAACTGACAGAAGGATAATAGTGTATGGAGCGGATGGAAAAATGTATACGGTAAAGGCGCTTGGCGAAGGTCTGGGGTTTAAGGTAATATCTGGGGATGGACGAAGGTCTTTATAGGTGACAAAACTTTTCGCGGTGAATAATATATGAAACTCGGCGATATTTACAAACTGGCGCTTGACATGGGGATCAAAGCTGATCCGCGCGGCGCAGCCGGCGTAAAAAAACTGTTAGCCCGGCGCAAAAAAGAATACGACGAACTTTCCGGTGGCAAACGGGCGGAATATGACCGCGAGGATCTGGTGAATCCTTACACCGATTCGCGCATTCTTCTGGGCGATGCGGATCTCACGGTTGATACGATTTTAGCAGGCATCGACATTACCGCTTCCGAAGCGCTTCTTGCCGACCGTCTGAACCAGAAAGGAAAAGGCATAGATCTTCTTCTCACGCATCATCCGGCAGGAGGTTCGCTTGCGGCCATCCACGAAGTCATGGATGTGCAGGCAGACATTCTGGCCCAGTACGGCGTGCCGATTAATATCGCGGAAGGCGTCATGCGCGACCGCATAAGTGAAATCGCGCGACGGTTCAGTCCGCGCAACCACAATCAGCCGGTGGATGCCGCGCGGCTTTTGGGGCTCGCGTTTATGTGCACGCATACGATTACCGACAATCTCGTGCATCACTACATGGAATCGCTGTTTGCGCGTGAAAAACCCGACACGGTCGCTGACGTACTTGCCGTTCTTAAGAAAGAACCAGAGTATCGGGAAGCGATGAAAGGGAAAGCCGGCCCCATGCTGTTTGCCGGGAACCCGCAAAACCGCGCCGGGAAAATCGCGCCGATCGAATTTACCGGCGGCACCGAAGCCAGCCACATCGTTTATGAGAAACTTGCGATGGCAGGCGTGGGCACCGTCATCGGCATGCACGCGAGCGAAGAACACCGCAAGGAAGCGATCAAATACCATATCAATCTCGTCATCGCCGGACACATGAGCTCTGACTCGTTGGGCATGAATATACTGCTCGATGCGCTTGAGAAGCGGGGAATAACCATCATTGCGTGTTCAGGGCTCATACGCGTGCGCCGCTTGTCTACTGCGAAAGAAGGATAAGGAAAAACGCCACCGTCGCAATCTGCGTGTAGACGCCGAAAGGGAACGTTGCTCTGGCATGGAGGGTATTTTCCGTCCGGTACACGCGGTAGGTAAGGTTTTCCCAGAATCCGGCGTGCGGGCCGGGCGCATGTTTTTTGTGGTGAGCAAAAAATATGTACCACGGCGCCTCCAGCCAGTCAGGGATTTCCGCGGCAACAATTGCGGCAGAAAGCAGTACGGTGTCTACCTTTCCCCGAAAGAGAAAATATGTTAGCGTAATACCCAGTACCGTTTCGAGAATGGCGATTGAGCCTGTGTGGTGTTTGGGACGGTCGCGCCAGTTGGTGCCGAAATCCCAATGGGGAATGCAGTCCATGATAAAATGCGATGCAAACGCCAAAGGGACGGCGATGGCAGGATTGGGTATTGCGCGGGCAATGGCGCCGGCGACCAGTGCGTGAGCGGTAGCAGTCATTTGATTATTATAGAAAACTATGGATACCGGTGCAAATTCTTACCGACGGCTCATGGCAATTCCGTCTTTCCGCAGGCTCTGGTTTGCACAGATCGCGTCGCAGCTTGCAGTCAACACGCTGCTGTTTGTCTTGGCGCTGCAGCTGTATCAGATAACCGGCACCAACACCGCGGTCTCCGGATTATTTTTGGCATACGGCATACCCGCGCTTTTGTTCGGTCTTGTTGCGGGCACTGCCGTTGACCACCTGGATAAGCGCAGGATACTTATCTACTGTGATTTTCTGCGGGCGGTGCTCGCGTTCCTGTTATTTTTCCTGTCGGGTAATATCGTGCTCGTGTATCTGGTTACGTTTGTGAATGCGCTGTTTACGCAGTTTTACGTGCCGGCCGAGGCCCCGCTCATCCCCGGACTCGTTCCGGAGCCGCTTCTTGTTCCGGCCAACAGTCTTTTTTCGTTTACGTTTTATTCGAGTCTTGCTCTGGGATCGATGTTTGCGGGGCCGCTGCTGCGGCTGTTCGGACACCAGTGGGTTTTTGTGGCGGTAAGTGCGCTGTTTGCGGCAGCCGTCTGGTTTGAATCGCGCATTCCGTCCATGGCGGTGGGGACGCTGTCTGTCCGGTCGGTATTATTTTATGAACTTTCGCACATCGTCACGCGCATGTGGGAGAAACTTTCGGACGGCATCCGTTACGTTACGAAATCCAAAATACTTTTGGAAAGTTTACTCCTCCTGACCGGCACCCAGATTATTCTCCTGATGCTCGGGACCCTGGGCCCCGGATTTGCGGACCGCGTAATGGACATTGACATCCGCGATTCGTCGCTTCTTATTATCGGCCCGACCGTACTGGGGATTTTAGCCGGTACCGTCTGGGTGGGGACGATCGGGTACCGTTTCCGCAACAGAACGCTTATTAATACCGGCGTTACCGCGGCAGGCGCGTCGCTACTTTTGGTGTCGCTTTTTTTACGGCTGACGAGGATAACCGGACTGGCCGCATTTTTTACGCCGGCGTCGCGGTTTGTCGTGTCAAGTGCGCTGTTTTTTTGTCTGGGTGCCGCCAATAGTCTGCTGGACGTTCCGGCAAACAGCACCCTGCAGGAAGAAGCAAAAGGTTCCATGCGCGGCCGCGTGTACGGGATTCTGACTGCAGCAGTCGGCGGCGTGGGCATACTGCCGGTTCTTTTGGGGGGAATTCTGGCGGATGTCATCGGCGTCGGAAAAGTGACGTTTGCGCTGGGCGCGCTGGTATTTGTCTACGGCATCGCGCGGTTGAAGTATAATTAAACCTGTGGTTCAATACATAGTATGTTTCCGCTACTTTTTTCCATAGGCAGCGTTTCCGTATACAGCATCAGTGTCGCAATCGTCGTCGCGTGGCTGGTGTTTTCCTTTCTTTTCTGGCGGGGTCTGCGGGATCTGGGCGTAGCAGAGGAGAGAACTTTTGACCTGACGTTTTACGCGACGATCGCCGCATTTATCGGCGCGCGGACGGGGTTTGTACTCGTCAACTGGGACGCATTCCGTACGAATCCGTTACGCATTGCCGCGATCTGGGTGACCCCGGGATTGTCTCTGTACGGCGGGCTCGTTGCCGCGCTCCTCGTGCTCGTTTTTCTTTCGCGGAGGTTCAAGGTGCGCTTGGGACACGTGCTCGACGCGTTCGGCCCTGCGTTCGGATGGGCGCTCATTCCGGGATTTATCGGTGCGTTTTTGGACGGAACCTACGCGGGGCAGCCTTCCGCCACGGTGCCGTGGGCCGTCCGCTACGTGGGTTACCCGGGACTGCGGCATCCGGTGCAGGCGTATGAACTTGCCGCGGTCCTGGCGATTATCGCGACCTTGTGGCTTCTCAACGCGCGGGCAGTACGCCAGAAATGGTCATACGGGATGCGCGGACTGTGGTTTTTTGCCATGTTTTCGATAGCGGTATTCGTCCTTGAATTTTTTAAGGATACTCGTGTATACTGGGGAGGTTTACGCGCCAATCAGTGGGTGCTCGTTGGGCTTTTTGCCGAAACGCTGGGCGCGTTTTACGTCCGCGGCGGAGGCAGGGAATGGCTTCGTCCGCGTATTAACAGCATAATGGGGGTATTATATGGTAAGTTTTCCAAGCGACGTTCTTGAAAGCATCCGCGTTCATCTTGAAGAGGAAAAAAAGAAGCTGACGGCGCAGATGGCCGATCTTTCGGCACAGGATCCGTTTTCCGATCCCGACCGCACGAGCGACAATGCCGCTTCGGACACTGAGGCCACGGAAGAATCAAGCCACGACCGGTTCGCGGCGATGGTGGATGAACTCAAACGGCGGCTTGCCGACATCGACGCGGCGCTTGATCGCATCGCAAACGGAACCTATGGATTTTGCGCGGTGTGCGGTGACATGATCGACACCGACCGGCTCTCGGTTCTGCCTACTGCTACCGTATGCCGCACGCACAGCAAATAACCATCCCCGTTATCTTCGAAGACGACGCGATGCTCGTTGTCAACAAACCCGCCGGAATTGTCGTCAACCGCGCGCAGTCCGTGCAAGGCGAAACCGTGCAGGACTGGGTAGAAAATACTTATCACGTATTTATTGATAACCGCGCCGGCATCGTTCACCGGATAGATAAGGAAACGTCCGGTATACTTCTCGTTGCAAAAACCCCTGACGCGTTTTCGGAACTTCAGCGGCAATTTAAGGAGCGCATCGTGCAAAAAACGTACATCGCAGTCGTTCATGGCAAACTCGTTCCGCCGGAAGGCGAAATCAACGCGCCGGTAGGCCGTCTGCCGTGGAACCGGGAACGTTTCGGCATTGTTCCGGGCGGAAAGGAATCGAAAACGCGGTATAAAGTTTTGCGTGTCATTCCCGCACAGGCGGGAATCGGCACTGTTTCGGTTGTCGAACTGTATCCGCAGTCCGGAAGAACCCATCAGATCCGTGTACATATGAAATACATACATCATCCGGTCGTCGGCGATTACCTGTATGCCGGCAGAAAAACCGCAAGGGCTGACCGCGTCTGGGCGCCGCGCGTGATGCTCCACGCATGGAAATTGTCCTGCATCCATCCCGTAACAGGGGAGCGTCTTGCTTTTGAGGCGGCTATACCGGATGATATGAATAGAATAATAGAATAGTCGAATATATTTTTTGTGGATTCTTACAGCATTACGCTCATCACCACGCTTCTTCTGGTTTTCTCCGCTGCCATAATCGGCGGCGTGGCGGCCAAACTACTGCGGCAGCCGCTCGTTCTGGGTTACATCGCCGCCGGCATTCTGTTCGGCATTCTGGCTCCGCGCGTGACCAACCGGCAATTTTTACAGAGTATCGCGGACGTCGGCGTAACGCTTCTGTTGTTTACGCTGGGCGTTGAGTTTTCGTTCCACCGGCTGCAGAAAATACTCGGGACCATGCTGTGGGCGGCGGTTTCGCAGATTGTACTGTCGACCTTTGTTTTCTTATTTTTCATGATGATTGTCGGTTTTCCGTTTTTGGCGTCGCTCATTATCGCGGTTGCCGCATCGCTTTCGTCTACGACGATCGTGGTAAAAGTACTGTCCGAGCGGGGAGAGCTCGATACCGCGCCCGGTGAAGTGATGACGGCGTGGCTCATTATCCAGGACCTTGCGGTCGTGCCGATTATGATTCTTCTGCCGTCCGTTGCCGCCCTTACCACCCGCGGGGATGCGGGCGTCGTTGCTGCGGTTTTGGGAGTTGCGGCAAGTATCGTCAAAGGCGCAGTCGCGCTCGGGCTCATCGTCGTACTGGGCAAACGCGTGATTCCGCAGATGCTGGGCGCGGTTGCAGGATTCGGGAGCAGGGAAATTTTCACGATCGCGACCGTCGGACTGGTATTTCTGTCTGCAATACTTACGTACGCGGCAGGCCTCTCGGCGGCAATCGGCGCGTTCGTCGCAGGGCTTCTTATCGCCGAAACGAGCCAGAACCACGCGATTTTTTCCGAAATCCGGCCGCTGCGGGATCTTTTTACCGTCGTTTTCTTTGTGTCGCTGGGCTTATCCATACCCGTACGGTTTTTGCTTGGGGCAGCGGGAATTCTTATCGTCGTTTCCATTACCGTACTGTTTGTCAAATGGTTCATCGTCACCGGGCTCATGCGGTTTTTGGGATATCACCGGAAAACCTCGTTTTTGGTTGCGGTGGGCCTGACGCAGATGTCCGAGTTCGGGTTTATCATCGCGCGGCAGGGGCTTTCCGCGGGCGCGCTTTCTCAGGAAAATTATGCGTTTTTGGTCGCGCTTATTTTTCTTACCATTCTTCTGGGCGCACCGCTTGTATCGCAGGGGGCAGGTCTCTATTACCGGCTCCACAGGCTGTTTTCCGCGCGGTGGCCGGGTCTTTTTTACGGAAAAAAAGAAGCGGAGATGATGCACGAGGAACTTCCGTACACTGACCACGTCGTGCTTTTGGGGTACGGCAGGGTCGGGAGATACATCGGCCGCGCGCTGGAGATGGCAGGGGTTCCGTTCGTCGTCGTTGATTACAACGGCAGTACGATTGCGCATCTTAAGGAAAAGGGAATTCCGGTCGTGTACGGCGACCCGGCCGATTATGACGTCCTGGATTTTGCGCAGGTGGACCGCGCCCGCGCCGTCATCATTGCGATACCCGACCGGCACACGCAGGAAATGGTGATCGCAAACGCCCAGACCCTGAACCGCAGGATAAAAATCATCTGCCGCACGCATCACGAGGAAGATCAGAAACGCTTAAAGTCGCTGGGTGTGGATGCCGTGGTGCAGCCGGAATTTGAAGCGGCCGTGTCGATCGTCGAGCGCATTCTTCCGTCGTTCGGCGTGGCAGGGGAGGATGTGGCCGGCAAGATTTCCCGCCTTAAAATCGAACACGGAGCAGGATAAAGCGGATGTTTCCGATATCCGCCGCCGCGTGATTGAC
>CAYWVJ010000022.1:0-4410 GCA_964461825.1 uncultured Gammaproteobacteria bacterium | reverse complement strand
GAACACGGAGCAGGATAAAGCGGATGTTTCCGATATCCGCCGCCGCGTGATTGACTTAGAAGCGGACACCGTGACCCGCGCCGAATTCAACGAATTCAAATCCAAAATCCTCCCTGCGTAATGACGCTCCCGAGTGTGAAGTTGGTTGTGTGATCTATTGATTCGAATCATTAGATCAAAATCCTACGAGGATAATCCTTGAAGGCTATTTTTTCCACCAGGATTCTACGAGATTTCTACATTCATGAAGAGCTTCCTGTGTAGTCATATCTATTCGAATATGCGTGCGTATCCAAGCAATAAAGTCAGTTCCATTTGGAAAAGTGTGATCTATTAGATTTTTATAGTCCATAAATACAGATCCACCTTCTTGATAAAAATACGCATTAGCATCTTTTAACGCTTGTGTCGTTTTATCCGCTTCGTCATTAATCTGTTTCCATTCTGCAAAAAGTTTTGAAGCTTCTGCTGTTGCATAATGATCCCGTAGAACCATAGCACTTGCTTCTTTAAAAAGTAATTGTGAAAATAAATTCTCTATATCGACACCCCCATAATTTTTTGCTGGTGGCAATTCTCTCTCGTTCATGAATCCGACTGTACCTCTCTCTCTGCTTTGTCAATTATTGGTTTCTTGATCTTGCGGCCGGGTGGCTTTAGAATAGGGTAATAGGAGGTACCTATGGCGTTCGGAGGACACGGAAATTTGTACAAAGGCGACAGGAAAAAGCTGAAAAAATCGGTTCTTGAGAAAAAGGCGCAGCATCAGATGCAGCAGGGGAGTTCCTGGCAGCTGCCGCAGGTGGAAATCATCAAAAAGGGCAAGAAAGACTGGTAAATGCGCATCGCGGCGATTCTCATTGCAATTCTTATCCTCGGATGGCTCGTGTTTCCGAAACCGAAAAATCCATACGGGCGCGAAACGATTGTTGTAGCAGGCAATCCCGTCACGGTTCTTTCGCTGGACCGCGGAAAAAATCTTACGGTCATAACATTGCCTTCTTCGGTCGCTGCGGAAGGAACGCACGGGTACGGCACCTACACGCTCGACGCGTTCTGGAAACTGGGGGAAATTGACAAGAAAGACGGGGTCGTGCTCGCCGAAAGCATAAGCGAAGCACTGGGCATCCCGGTTTCCTGGTACATCGGCGTAGCCAACGCAAATCCGTTTTCCATTCCCGGTATCATCGGGTACGTCGGCCGGCGGTACCGCACGAATATTCCGTTCGGTACGTTCGTTCGGCTTGCATGGCTGTTTGACGTTACCAAACCGCGGCGCGTGCAGACGTATGATTTTACCAGTGCATCCTCGCTCGTTGCGCAGGAGCAAACCCTGCCCGACGGATCGGTGCAATCGGTTATTTCCCCTGCGCGCGTGGACGTCCGGCTTGCCCGCATATTTGAAGACGATCGCGTGCGCAGCGAACGCGTGAGCGTTGCGATTTTCAATACGACTGACATGGCCTCATTGGGGTCGCGGGCCGCACGCCTGCTTACGAACATCGGCGTATCCGTGGTAGTTATCGGCAACGACAGTCCGCAGGTGGGGGACTGCGTCCTTACCGGCCAGCAGGCAGCCATCTCCGGCATCAGTGCGAAAATAATCGCCGCGGTAATGGGCTGCAAACCGGTTGTCGGCGTTACCAGCCGCGCCGACCTTGAGGTCCGCATCGGAAAAACCTACGCCGCGCGTTTTATGCCCACGCACTGACGTTTATATTTCACCCGGATTCTCGGCGGCGTCGGAGTCGTCCTCACCCGTCGGCGTCATGTCCAGCGCATCGCGGCTGCCGGTTTTGGCAAATGACACGTAGCTGCTCGTTGAGGTAAACGACGGCTGTTTCGCAAAGCGTTTGCCGCGCGCGGTTTCGCGGATAAGTACGTCAATCGATTTTTTGTCCATACCCTTGAGTATCGCCTGATACGTGTTGCCCCCGGCAATCATTTTGATAAGCTTAAACGCAACGTCGTCCGGTAATGCCGCGACGTAGGTGCCGCCGGAAAGGCGCACGTCCACGCCGTGTTTTTTAACTTTGAGGGTGAGCTCCTGACCTGCCGACAGCGTCGAGAGCACGTGAACAGGCGCAACGTGCACGCACTTCACGATTTTTGTTTTTCCGGGTTCCTCCAGAAACATCATCGGCGACATCGTTGCTCCGGATTTTTCCTCAATGTCCTTCTTCTTGATGCCGGCAAGCTTTTTAAGATTTTTCGTGGCAATCTGGTTGTACTGGTCGACGGAAAGTACGTTGGTGAACACCCGTTTTGCCGCGGCAAACTGTCCGGTTTTAAGATACGCAAATCCGAGCCGCAGAAGCGCGTCGACGTCTGTTTTTTTGACCGCAAGGATCGCGCTGTTGAGGCGGATTGCCTTTTTCCAGTCCGAAACGAGCGCGGCGCGTATGGCATCATCGGCAGTAGGAATGAGTGATGTCATAGCAGATGAGTGTAACTTTTTCTTGAGAAAAGTCAATACTCGACGTAGAATACGTGGTACCAACGATATGAGCGGTCATTCAAAATGGTCGAAAGTGAAACACCAGAAAGCGGTGACAGACGTAGTCAAAAGCGCGGCGTTTACGAAAGCTGCGCATGCCATTGCCATCGCGGTGCGCGAAGGCGGGGGAGTTACCGATCCCGAAAGCAACTTCCATCTGCGCCTGGCAATTGAGAAAGCCAGAGCCGTCAACATGCCGAAAGAAAACATTACCCGCGCCGTTGAGCGTGCGGCCGGGGCGGGGAGCGAGGCGATTGAACAAATTACCTACGAGGGCTACGGCCCGGGCGGCGTTGCCTTGCTTATCGAAACGGCAACGGACAACAGGCAGCGGACCGTGGCGCAGGTGAAAAACGTTCTGGAGCGCGCGGGCGGAACGATTGCGTCGCCCGGATCGGTTGCGTACCAGTTTGAACGCCGCGGCGTCCTCACGGTTGCCAAAAGTACCGATTCTGATTCGCTGTTTGCCGCAGCACTGGATTCGGGCGCGTCCGACGTCGCGGATGCCGGGGATTTCTTTGAGGTATATACGCCGGCCACCGCATTATTTCAGGTGAAGCAGCTCCTTGAAGAGCGCGGACTGGTAATAGACAACGCCGCGCTTCTGCGGCACCCGACGATGCCGGTTACTCCGCCTGACGACATCCGCGCGAAGGTTGATTTGCTGGTGGATGAGCTGACAGAACTAGCCGACGTGCATGGGGTTTACACGAATATGACATAATACACCTATGATGCGCGTGTTTGAACCGGTAAAAAAATTGCTGATCCGCTACAGGCGGCGGACGTGGATTACCAAACGGCAGGAATTCGTTGCGGAAACGGCTATCCTCACGGGATTGTTTCTCTTAACGCAGCTCGTGTCGCTGGAGGTCCGGTACCCGTTCGTACTGGGTCTTGCGGTCCTTACGTACGGACTTTCGGCATTTGTGCTGCGCGGGGATCTCAAAGGCATCGAATGGGTGACGCTTCTGGTTTTGCCGACGTTATTTACCGGAGCCGTTGCCATGTTCTATTTCCTGCTGCCGGTGCGGTGGCTCACGAGACTTCCGGTTGCGCTTCTTTACGGCGTCGGCATGTACGCGCTGCTTCTTACCGAAAACATTTATAACGTGGCAGCCGGCCGTACGATCGCACTGCTTCGCGCCGCACATTCGGTCGGATTTTTGCTGACGATTTTCACGTATTTTCTTCTGGTGCGGACCGTCCTGGCATTCCGCTTTAACGCGGCAATTAACGTATTCCTTATCGGCGCTGCGACATTCATATTGGTATTATCCACCGTCTGGTCCATGGAGCTGACGCAGGACGTGAGTAGGCGAGTGTGGCGCCTGGCGATTGCCGTTACGGTGTTTCTTATGGAAATCGTCTGGGTATTTTCGTTTTTACCGACCAAAGCGACGCTGCAGGCGATTGTTTTTACCGCGTCGTTTTACAGCGTGGTGGGAATGGCGCAGCAGTACATCGTCGAAAAACTGTACAAAAAAACGATGATAGAATTTTTCGTCGTTGCCGCGATTGTTTTCATTCTCGCGCTTTTTGCAACGAGCTGGCATGCAGGCGCGGTGTAAAGAGGCAGAGGAGAGGGGAATGTGATATAGTTTGATACTGATGGTGGATAACTTATATGGGAATTCTTTTCACGCTATAGGACATTCATATTTCACGCCTGCCGGCCGGCGGGCAGGTTTGACCCTCCCTTGAGTACAGAATGTGTGCGTATTTTTGGTAGTTTAGATTGTTAGTACGCTCTAAATGCTTCCACTCCCGATCCGTTCTCTTCCTCATTTTCAGCCTCGAAAGTAATAGTTTGGGGTATATTATGGCGCTAAAAAAACCCGAATGGCAGTTTCTGCCGGCGAGTGCTGCGAGGCTAAAAATGCAAATATGGAGCGTTTTAATGCGCTAAATCG
>CAYWVJ010000021.1:0-12702 GCA_964461825.1 uncultured Gammaproteobacteria bacterium | reverse complement strand
TACGGAACTATGGCATAGTTCAAAAAGGGGTTCGATTCCCCTCGGGTCCACAGTTTTGGAGAAAAGGGGTCATCGGGAAGGGCGCTCGCAACGCCCGACCCCGTTGCGAGCGCCTCAAAGCCCTGTTTATATACGCAAAAAAGCCGCCGGATGAAAAATGGAGAAGAAAAACGCAAGAATTTTAAAGAACAATCGAAAACTGAGCACAACTAAATCCTACCTTAATTATTGAAAATTTGGTATACGACTGGAGCATGCCAGAAACTGCAATACTTGGTGGCGATACGCCTAGTTGCATTTCGTAACAAACTATCCTATAATTATCTTCTATGACCACATGGATTGATATATTAGTCGAACAGAAAAGCTGTGTTTTGACGGCTGCAGATGTGTGGAAACAGGCCATGACGGACATAAACCACGATAATCAGTATTTCGCGGTTGGTGTGGGGTTTCCTGTTGGAAGTTTTTTAGAAGGATTCAGAGACAAGTTTGGATTTTATGGAGTGAATTCTGGACTCATGGTACGTAAAGAAGGAAAGTTCATAGTGGTTGCACAAAATGGCTTGAGCTATTCCAATTACGTGGCAAGAATTGTCGGTGAAGATGGATATAGAGACGGAAAATTTTCTTTTGCGGGAGACACATACCAAGATTATCGATACGCGCAAGGTGTAAATGGTAGTGGGATAGAAGAGTTAATCAAAGGATTTGATGTCACACGACATACTCAGGGCGTGAGCTACAATGAGCGTTCAAGAAGTGGAATAAGAAGAACTCGTGTTGATTTCCTTTAAAACACCATTCACCGCTTTTTCGCGACAGTAAAAAATACAATAAGCGCATCTTGCGTAAGAATTTGAAAAGTTAAAGAAATTTGTTTGGGAGTAAATGTAGCAATTAAACTTGATTGCTCGAGCGAAGCGAGAGCAAAAAATCGCGTGCGCGTAACTAAGCGAGCCCGAAATCCGAATTTTTTCGTAAAGAGTCCACAGTTATTTGCTGAAAAACTGCGCGGGGTTGACGGGCACGTTGTTTATCCTCGTTTCAAAATGCACGTGCGGCCCGGTGGAACGGCCGGTGTTTCCCATTTTCGCGATAACCTGCCCGCGGGAAACCTGATCGCCGACTTTGACGTACGCCTCGCTTAAGTGCGCATACAGCGTAGATAATCCGCCGCCGTGATCGATAACCACGAAGTTGCCGTATCCGTAGCGTTCCCAGCCGATCTTAATGACCACGCCGTTCTCGGCAGCGAGAATCCCCGGCGTTGCTGGATTGGCAATGTCGTACGCCATGTGGTACCACACGGGATACTGCGTAATCACGCCCGTCGTCGGCCACAGAAGCCTGCCGCTCGAAGGCACTGCGGCATACTGCGGGGAAAGCACAATGGGCGCCGCCTGCGGCTGGACGCCGTCGGGAACGATGAGCGTTTGCCCCACGCTTAAGGCAAACGTCTCCAGATCCGCAAAATCGTTAAACGGAAAGTTGATGATCTTTTGCGGCTCGGTTTTATACTTTTTTGCTATCGTTTGTATTGTTTCCCCTTCAGCAACCTTGTGCACAATACCGGTGACCGGCGGAATTTTTAGCTCCTGCCCCACGCTCACGTCGTCATTAACCAGGTCATTTGCCCAGCGGATGGTATCCTGTGAAACGCTAAATTTGTCCGCGATCGAAGACAGCGTGTCGCCTTTTGCCGCTTTGTACGTGATGACCGTATCGCGCGGCTTTTCCGATACCTGCGTCTGAATCCCGTAATCGGAAAATTCCAGATTTGTGGCAACCGCCGACGACGGGGTAAACTGCGCAATGGCTGCGGCGGAACTTCCCTGAACGTTACTCGCGATAGCCGGTGCGCTGGCGATGCCGGTAACAAGCAGTATGACCAGCGATACCGTCAGAAACGGCCGCTGATACGTCCCGCGCCTGGCCATTAAGACATCAACGACAACGTTTTTCTGCGACTCAAACGTACTTCCAAACCGGTTGAATTTCCGTTCAATGTAGTTTGCCCACCCCTGTCGCCATAAATTGATATCCTCTATGAGGATTTTGATGTTCTTCGGCATAGTCCGATATAAAATTATCCCTTTGCGAGTGAATCGAGGAATTCCGCGTTGCTTTTGGTTTTGGTGAGGCGCTCAATGAGCATGAGCGTGCGTTCTTCATCGCCCAAAAGCGACAGCATATGCCGGAGCGTCGTTACTTTTTTCATCGCTTCTTCTCCCAAAAGCAGTTCGTCGTGGCGCGTGCCGGATTTGCCGACGTCGATAGCCGGGAAAATGCGGCGCTCCTGCAGCGCGCGGGACAGATGCAGTTCCATGTTCCCTGTCCCTTTGAATTCCTCATAAATTAAATCGTCCATGCGCGAGCCGGTTTCAACCAATGCCGTGCCGATCACGGTTAAACTTCCCGCTGTTTTCCCTTCTGTCCCTTCCACGCAGCGCGCGGCTCCCAAAAAGCGTTTTGCCGGATACAGGGCCGCCGGATCAAACCCTCCGGAAAGCGTTCGTCCGGAAGGATTAACGACAAGGTTGTACGCGCGCGCAAGCCGGGTGATGGAATCCAAAAGTACGACAACGTCTTTGCCCGTTTCCACGAGGCGTTTTGCGCGGTCAAGCGCCACTTCCGCAACTCTCGTCTGCTCGTTCGGCGACTCGTCAAAATTCGACGCCAGCACTTCCCCTTTAATGCTTCGGGTAAGGTCCGTAACCTCTTCGGGCCGCTCGCCGATTAAGGCTGCCATAAGATGCACGTCGGGGTAATTTGCGGAAATGCCGGCTGCCAATTCCTTAAGAATCGTCGTTTTTCCGGCTTTTGGCGGCGACACGATGAGCCCGCGCTGACCGAATCCGATGGGCGCGACCAGATCAATGATGCGCACGGAAATCGGCGTCTGCCCGGTTTCGAGCCTGAGCTGTTTATTCGGGTACAACGGGGTAAGATCCTCAAATTTCGGCCGCTTCTCCATTTCTTCCGCCGGTTTGTCGTTTACTTTTTCAACTTTTAAAAGTCCGTAGTACCGTTCGTTATCTTTCGGCGCGCGCGCCTGGCCTTCCACCATGTCGCCGTTCCTGAGCAAAAATCGCCGGATCTGCGACTGGGAAATATACACGTCGCGTTCACTCGGCGTAAATTTCGGCCGCAAAAAGCCGTGCCCCTCGGGCATGATGTTTAAAATGCCGCGTACGGTTTCCGTGGGAACGTCAACGTCGGGCGTAAATCCGCCTGCCGGCGCACCGGACTGGCGCGGGGGCCATTCACGCCGGTACCCCTGTCTGGGAGCGGACACGCCGCCGTTTCCCCACCCGGCTGCCGGCTGCCGATCGCGCCGGTGGAAGGAGCCGCGGGAAAATCCCGCCGGAGGACGCTCCGGACGGGGCGGCCTGGTGTACGCAATAGGCGACGGTTCGCGTGCGGCAGATTTCTCACCGCCGACGATATCGTCGATTGAAAGGCTCGGCGCGGGTTGTTGCGGCGCCGCTGCCGGTTCTCCCGCAGGTTCTTCTGTTTTGGGAGTTTTATTTTTTACCCTTGTTGCTGATTTGGTGGATGCGCGAAACGCCATACGGATTGGCTCAATGGTTACCTCATGTGTGCATGGGATACTTCAAAATGTCGCTCGTACGAGGAAATCGAATATCACCGTGTATTACACCATACGGACGCCGCTTTGTCAATACGCAAGTACATAAATGACCGTAGTGCCGGACCGGAAGGCTTCTTTGCCCAGCGTGCGGAATTTTTGTTCATTCAGGCCGGCAAACTTCTGCCGTTCGAGCGACCCCACGATCACGTACCGCACGTTATATTTGGCAAGCAGCGATCGCGTCTGGGACACGTCGGCGGATTCGTAAATCCGGCGCACTTCCTCGCGGCGCGGGGCTACCACGTCGTAACTGCCTCTCCAGAGCCACTCATGCACCGCCCAACCGATTATCGTGGGCCTGCCGGTAAACGCGCTGAACTGGTCATAATCCGTGTACGAATCCCCGTCCGCTTCCACGATGGTGCCAGCCGGCTGCGCCGTAAGCCACCCGATCGCCGCAAAATTATCCGGATACTGGTTTTGAAGCCACGTAAGCCCGTACAACCCCTGATAGCGTTTAAGTTCCCCGAAATACGACCGCACGCTGAAATACGGGTAAATGGACACCAGAAACAGCTGCGGCACCAAAAAAAGATAGAACCATTTGTTCCTGAGTTTGACGATTGCATACGCCGATACGATGGAAAACATGATGTACGCCTGGTAACCGAGCTTAAACATCGTGTTTGAGCGGAAGTGCAAAGGATAAATGTCCTTAAAATAGAAAAATTCAGGGAAAATAACTAGGAGTACGGAAAAAACGAAAAAGACGATAAGAATCGCGGGTTTTTTCCTGCGCGTCAAAAGCCACACACCGCAATAGATGAAAAATCCCCACAGCAGCGCGAGCATCCACAGCGGCGAGCGCTGACACTTCTCCACGCCCTCAAAAATAAGCGGACCGATTCTCGTATTGGCAAGGATCCCGGGCGGACAGTTTATCGCAATCCCGTTGACGAACGAACGGAAAAAGCTCGTAAACGGAAGACTGGTGAGGGCGGCGGACACAAATACGAATGAAATTTTTTTGAAAATATCTTTTTTCTGCAAAAACAATATAACAACAAGCAGTGCGAAATATATGGGCCCGTCAAGTGCGTTGGTCATAAGCAGTACGCCGGATACAAAACCGTAAAAAATGAATTCTCCCCACATACCCCTACCACCCTTACTTCCCCAAATTTTTATCAGCAGCGCGATCGCAAGAAGCACAAACGGAATGGAGAGCACCTGTCCGTGCACGTCCGACACGACCAAGGAATAACTCGGGAACTCGTGGATAGTGTACGGGATAAACCGCGTGGCATTGGCGTACCAGTAGCGCGACAGCCCTTCCCACGTCCATTTGAGTGTCCAGAACGGCACGACGCGGTCGCCCTCATACCCCTGGGTGAACGCATAAATCGTCTGCATGTTGCCGGCGAGCGTTACCAAAAAGGCGGTGAGCGCGCCACCCGCGATTTCCCGCAGTACACCGGTTCCCTTTACGAGTTGTTTTCCGATGGCAAAACTCATCGTAAGCGACAGCGCAAACAGCGTGGTCAGCATCAGATTAAACGTGTACGAAAGATCAATGCCCGACAGCCGCGTGAGTACCGCCATGACCGTGTGGCCGAAATAGTAATAATTGATCGGGTACCCCGCGTACCACATGTCCGCCGGCGGGAAATACCGGCCGTTGAGGATGGATTTGGTAAATCCGAAGTCCATGAATTTCTCAAGTCCGCGGATCGACGGTTCGTGCCCTTTGACCCATGCCCAGAAAAAGAGCGCTGCAAAGAAAAACAGTTCTTTTGCAATAAAACCTATTACCTCTTTGCGGGTGTCTTTTTCCGAATCTGTAATTACTTTCAAATTTTTAATTTTAAATTTCAAATTGGCGAGCAATCCGATTGCGAACGTTATTCCGATCGCCCCCCACACGGCGCCCTGCGTAAACGGCACGATGCGCAGCACCCCGCCCAGCAATATGAGGAACGTTACCGCGGCAAGGCCTACGGCTTTGGAAAAAAAGTAGTCGAGCTTCAGCGCGCGCGTCAGGGGGTATGCGGCGGCGCCCACCAGAAACAGCGTCCCCCACCACTGAAAAACGAGCGCTACATCAGCCCACGGCATATATGCACAAATTATACGTGATACAATCTCTTCATGAAAGTTGCAGTTATCGGCGGGGGGATTACCGGGCTTGCAGCGGCCTACACGCTTTCCAAAAACGGCCACAACGTTACGCTGTTTGAAGCGGAAAAGTCGCTTGGCGGCCTGGCATGGGGATTCAAACAGCCGGATTGGGACTGGTATCTGGAGGGCGCATATCACCACTGGTTTACCAATGACGACGCGATAAAACATCTCGTCGCCGAACTCGGATTACAAAAAAAACTCATCATAAAACGCCCTGTCACGGCAAATTTATATGACGGCAAAATTTATCAGCTCGATTCCCCATCGTCGCTTATCCGGTTTCCCCTGTTGCCTTTATTTGATAAGTCCCGTACGGCAGGGCTCCTTGCATTTCTTAAACTCAATCCGTTGTGGCATCCGCTGGAAAATCTCACCGCTGAACAATTATTAATCTCAATAGGAGGGAAAAGGGCCTACAAAACGCTCTGGGAACCACTTTTGTACGGCAAATTCGGAGACTTTGCACCAACGGTATCCGCGGCGTGGTTCTGGGCGAGAATTAAAAAACGCACGCCCAGTCTCATGTACATGGAAGGCGGGTTTCACACGCTTGTTGCGGAACTTGCAAACGCGATTAAAGGAAAAATTTATACGGATAAAAAACTGACTGCCTTGCCAAAAGGTTTTGACAAAATTTTGTTAACCGTCCCTACCCCGGTGGCAGAAAAACTCGGCGTCCCCGGGCCGCATGTGCCCCATTTGCACGCGCAGACGCTCATTCTGGAAACAGACAGACCGATTCTTGAGGGCGTGTACTGGCTTAACATCATGGACCGGACGTTTCCGTTTTTGGCGGCCGTTGCCCACACGAATTTCATGGATAAAAAATTCTACGGCGGCCGCCACCTTACCTATTTCGGCAACTACCTGCCGCAGGGCCATCCCTACCTTTCCATGACAGATAAGCAGTTACTGAAAATTTTCTTACCGTTCATTCACCGTCTTTCTCATAATTTGAAATTTGAAATTTTAAATTTGAAATTATTCACGGGTCCGTTTGCCCAGCCGGTGCACCAGCTTCACTACTCCCAAAAAATCCCGCCGATACAAACGAACATTCCCAACGTGTATCTTGCCAACATGGATTACATCGTGCCGTGGGACCGGGGAACAAACTACGCGGTGGAACTGGGCATGCAGGCCGCGCAGGAAATGATGAACTAACGTGTCATCCCCGCTTTCGCAGGAATGACAATATTCGACGCGTATATGAGCACAAACATCAACTCGCCGACGGATTTACAAAACGATATGCTATTCACCAGCTGGTCTATTTTGAAACCCATGAAAACCCTGAATCAGCAATAACGAGAGAAAAACGGATTAAACAATGGAACAGATTATGGAAACTAAAATTAATAGAGAAAGAGAATCCCGAATGGAATGATTTATATGAAACGCTTTTTTAGACGCTGGATTCCCGCGTACGCGGGAATGACAGAGAAAACGCAGTCATCTGCGCGTACGCGCAGATCCAGAGTAGAATATATTATTCTTATTGCAATTATTCTTCTTGGCGGTTTCCTGCGTTTCTATGCCGTCAACTGGGACTCCTACGGAGCGTTCCATCCGGATGAACGGAACATCAGCTGGGCGGTTACGCGCATCCGGTTTTTCCGAGAGATGAATCCGAAATTTTTCGCATACGGCGGGCTGCCCGTATATCTCTACCGCGCGCTGGGCGAGATAGTCGTTCGCGTAACCGGCAACCCGGTCTGGCTCTCGGACTGGGGGCACATCGCGGTTATCGGCCGCTTTGTCTCAGCCGCACTTTCCGCAACGAGTATTTACCTTATATACCTTGTCGGGTCTTTGTATTTTTCCCGCGGCACCGGCCTTGTCAGCGCGGCGTTTCTTGCGTTCTCTCCCTGGGCAATCCGCGAGGCGCATTTTGCAACGACGGAAACCATGCTCGTATTTTTCATATTATCCCTTCTTATAAGCGCAAAGAGAAAGAACATCGTTCTTTTGGGAATAGCGTGGGGGCTGGCTGTTTCGGCAAAAACAACGGCGCTCCTTTTCGGCATTATCCCGCTTATCGCGGCGCCAAAAAAAATCTGGATGATTGCGCCGGTTGCCGCGCTCACGTTTTTCGCGTTTTCGCCCTACACGGTCCTCGACTTTGCGGGTTTCAGCCGGTCCATGACGTACGAAACCGGCGTGACGCTGGGGCGCTTTACCGTGCCCTACACGCTGCAGTTTTACAAAACTCCGCCGTACGTGTATCAGATCGGTACGATGCTCTGGCAGGCAGGGCCGGTTGCGATCATCGGAATTATCGGACTTATACTGCTCATCCGGAAGAAACACGTAACGTTCTGGGCATTTCCCCTGCTCTACTTTGCCTGGGCCGGCAGTTGGTATGCAAAATTTGCCCGGTACAACGTGCCGATCCTGCCGTTTCTCACCGTCGCCGCGGCGTGGCTCCTCGTAGAAATTTTCAAAAAAATTCCGAAAAAGCGTTCTTATCGGATTATGTGTTTATCTGTGTATTGGATCATTGGATTATTCACGATGGCGTGGGGCCTGGCAAATTTTTCCGTATATCTGCGGCCGCAGACGAAAATCGAGGCAACCGACTGGATTTATAAAACCATTCCGGCAGGATCGGTTATCTACACCGAACACTGGAACGACGGTCTGCCGCTGGACCTGCCCGGCGCGCCTGTCTACAGGCGTGAGCTTCTGACGGTGTATGATGAACCGGACGATGCGGCCAAAAAAGACTATCTTGCGGCAAAACTCGCCGCAGGCGACTACATGCTTTTCTCTACGAGAAGAATCTGGGCAACGATGCCGCGGCTCACCAAAAAATATCCGGTAACCAGCAGATTTTACCGGCAGCTGCTCGACGGCCGGCTCGGCTATACCGAAGTCGCGCGCTTTAGCTCGTACCCGATTATCAATGATGATGCGGCGGAAGAATCGATACAGGTATTTGATCACCCGACCGTTCGCATTTTCCGGAACACCGGGCGATTCACGAAAGAAAAAATTCTGTCCCTCATGGGAAGTTGACCGCCTGCCCAACAGTCAACTCCCCATGCAAGACAGAATGTGTGGGGATTGTAGCGCCGTAGAAGTTTCTTGTCAAGACGGGCTAAATAAAAAAATTAGCTTCGGTTTTTCATTTGACACCGGAGAAGAGGCGGTGCTAATGTGATCAAATAGGTATTATTCTTTTGCCCAAAAAATAATACCAACACTAAAAGGCATTACTACTCGTAGCCTAACCATGTCTAGCGGTAGTGATGCTTTTTTTTGGCTATAACGTAAACACCGGAATGCTTAATCCTTTATCCTTCAGTTTCTGAAATTGTTCCTTTACCTCTTCTTCAAACTGCTCGCGGTCTTTTGTCAGCGGGCTTTTGCGCACGCCCGGTTTTGTGCCGAAAAGTTTTGCGATAATTGATTTGACGTTCATAGATTCATTCAATCACCGCCAAAACCCTTTGTCAAGTCCCATAGGATTTTTCGGTTGGTAAAACATGAAATCTTATAGTTATTTATACTTTATTCAGCTTGTTCTGACGATCCAAATAAAACGTTGAAAATAATTGTGGATAACTTAGGGATAAATAACGAGAAAACCGAACTCTTATTTTTTGCGCGCAATCATCCGAGTCTTTGAGGGCGTGAGCACGAAAAATAATGAGTGAGGTTTTATTTAATCCTCGCAAAAAAGAGCTGTCCTGCGGCGGTCTGATGCACTTTGGTGACCAACACCGTTACGTCCTGCCCTACCCGGTCGCGTGCGTCATCCACCACGACCATCGTGCCGTCAGGCAGGTACCCGACGCCCTGCTGCCGCTCTTTGCCTTCGTGGGTAATTTTTACGGTGCACTCCTCGCCGGGCATGAGGCTCACTTTGAGCGCCTGCGCGATGTCATTGACGTTAAGAATCCGTACGCCCTGCGCGCGCGCGGCGTGGGCAAGGTTAAAGTCAACGGTAAGAAGCCTCGGCCGCTGCGCCGCCCATCGCCGGGCAAGACTCACGAGCTTGTGATCCACTTCTTTGACTGCCGGATCATCGCTGTCCACAAATCTGACGCGGAAAAAACTATTCACCTTCTGCCCTTTGAGTTTGTTGAGAATCTCGAGCCCGCGCCTTCCTTTGGCGCGCCGGAGGGAATCGTCCGAATCGGCGATGCGCTGAAGCTCATTGATGATACACCGCGCAACGATAAGCGTGCCGGTCAAAAATCCGCTGTTGACGATCGGCAAAATCCTGCCGTCGATGAGTACGCTCGTATCCACGATGATCGGATATTCGCCGAGGGGCTCTTCCTTGCCGTTTGCTGCAGGCTTTCGGATAAACGGCCGGGTCGTGAGCCTCCCGATGCTCTGAAGGTTTTTGACGATTTCCGCGGCAAGCGCGCGGGTAAACGCCGGTTTGACGAGCTCTTTAGCAGGAATCACTTCTTTTTTCTTTTTCATGTGATCGGTAAATTGTATCACAAAAGTTTGCGGTAAAGCTTTTCAAGTTTCGCCAGTACGCGGGGCTTGTCGTGCATGCGGCTTATGCGCCGGCTTGCCCGGCCAAACCTGGCCCGCATCGGACGACTCTCAGCAAGCGTATTCATTTTTTGCGCAAGCGAGGCAACGTCATCCGGCGGAAAAAGGAAGCCGTTTTCCCCGTCATGCACGAGCTCCGGCAGCGCACCGGCATCGGCCGCCACTACCGGCAGGCCGCAGGCCATCGCCTGCAGGGTAACGATACTCTGGCTCTCGACAGGCGAAGGAATCACAAATGCGTCCAGCCTGTGATAGAGCGCGATGATCTTTTGCTCGTTCAAAAGACCGATAAATGTTATTTTTTCCGAAATGCCGAGGTTCGCAACCAGTTGTTCCAGCGCTGCCCGCTCCCGGCCGAATCCGGCAATCACCAAACGGACACCCGCATCCGTTTTTGCCAGTGCACGCACGGCGATGTCAAGATGTTTATCGCGGTCGATCCGGCCAAGATACCCAAATACCACACCTGCATGCGGTTTGTGCTTTTGCGGGGAATAGCGCCGTATATCGATGCCGTTGGAAATCGCATACACGGGCCGGCGGATACCCAGCGACCGCAGGAACTGCGCAGCGGTTTCCGTTGGCGTCATGATCGCGTCAAAATGACGGTACACGGTCCGGTCAAACCAATGGATGAATGAAAATCCCGCGCCGTACAGCGGGCCAAACACCGACGCAAATTGCTGCGGCATGGTGTGGAGCGCCCCGACCGTAGGAATATGAAAAAATTTTGCCAAAAACAGCGCCGAAATCCCCAATGAACCCGGTTCCTGGATGTGTACGACGTCAAATTTTCCGGTTTTCATTGCATTGAACAGCACCGGTACGCCCAACGGGAAGAGCGTCATGGATTTCCCGGCAAACAACGGATCACTGACGGCCGGCGTGCGAAGAACCGATATTCCCGGTACTTCTTCGATCTTCCCTTCCATAATGGGAGACGGTGCAACCACCGTCACTGCGTGGCCGGCAGACACGAGAAATTTTGCGATTGAGTGCGTGGAATTGGCAACGCCGGAAATGGTGGGCAAATAGGTTTCCGTAACAATAAGTACGCGCATGACCACTATTGTACCATGGCCGCTGTAGTCATTCTCGTCTGGTATATCCTACACAGGTATCGTACAGTAATAATGGTATGTATATTGTCCTAGTGCTGCTCGGCGGATTCATTCTTGGGTTTGTTTCAACTATAAAACCCATACCACTGCCCATCCCGGAGTTTCCGTCACTTATCCAATGGCAAAACGCATCCGGTTCGGCCCGTATTACATTCTCGTCTCTGTTCAAACCAACAATACCCCCCAAAACTCCAGTCACCCCGCGTCTAATATCTGGACCGATACCAATACCAACACTAAAACCCAGACTTATAATCACGCCCAATCCAACAAGCTCAATAAAACCGACTGCCCTTCCCACTCAACTGCCGACCATAAGATCAGCGCTGCCGTCACCTACGCCGACACCAATGTCACAATTTGACTCGCCGGTAATTAGACGAATCCTCCTGCTCATTTTTAATCCTACGCTGACTTCGAAAGGAAACGCTGCGCTGACGACCTACATGAATTGGAACGACCCTGACAGTCTTACTGCAGGTCTTCTTACAACATTTCCACAAGTCAGCAACGGATACATAAACTATGTAATCCAGGAACGCCAGGTTATTAACGGTTATTTCGTAAAAATGAGCGGATTTTCCTTCACAAATGACTCATATCTCGCGTGCCTGCAAAATACATCAACGTGCAACAGTGAACTTATTGATTACCGAAAACTCATCACCGACTTTGGAATTTGCCAAAAACCAATCGATGAGGTATGGCTATGGGGCGGACCGTGGTTCGGATATCTAGAGTACACGCCCCGAACTGATTGCGGGCGCACAATATTTATCATGGGTTTTAATTATGAGCGGGGTCCGGGCGAGGCTATCCACAACTTCGGACACCGAATGGAATATATCGGCATCAACAGAGTAGGGAGAAAACCATGGGCACAGGATGAAACAAACGAATGGAATAAATTCAGCCTGATAAACGGCCATTGCGGCAACGTCCACTACCCCCCGGGAACCATCCCTCCAGCGGAGGAATATAAATACGACAAAAATGCTACTGTAACAACCGACTGCACGGGATACCATCAGTATCCCAACGGACCATTTATCCCACAATCCATCACATGCAGCGCATGGGGATGTACTCAACAAGGGTATATCACATGGTGGCTCTCTCAAATTCCCCACTCGACCGGTACATTCATTACGCCCGGCAAGCAAAAAATATATAACAACTGGTGGAAATACTGGGCATACTATGACGAAACCTTCCTGCAACTCTAACCCAGTAGTGCCGCTGCCTGTTTAAGATTGCGTACCGATGCGGGAGCAATCACGCGGGTAAATC
>CAYWVJ010000020.1:0-12911 GCA_964461825.1 uncultured Gammaproteobacteria bacterium | reverse complement strand
CTTTGATCCGGATATGCCGCGGAATCTCGCCAAAAGCGTAACGGTAAAATAAACATGAACGTTCATGCAGTCATCTTCGACATGGATGGATTATTAGTCGATTCGGAGCCCATTCATCTTCGAACAAACCGCACGTTCTGGGGAAAATACAATCGAACGTTTTCCGAAGAACATGCTCACCGATTTCGCGGAAGGAAAATATCAGAGGAAATAGCCGAATTATCCCGTGAATGGAAGATTAACGACTCGATCCCCAAACTCATTGAGCAGCGGGAATCGCTCTTTATGTCTCTGGCGCAACGGTCACTCGCGCTTAGTAAAGGAGCGATGCCGCTACTTAAATATTTTGCTTCACACCGTATTCCGATTGCGTTGGGAACCAGCTCGCACATTCCATACGTTAATTTTGTCATGCAGCGATTTGCAATCAGAGCATATTTTCAGGCAATTGTGACCGGCGAGGAAGTGTATAAAGGTAAACCGCATCCGGATGTATTTCTGTTTGCGAGTAAGAAACTCGGCGTTCCACCGGCTCATTGTTTAGTACTTGAAGATGCAGTAAACGGGGTAACAGCTGCAAAAGCCGCGGGTATGCGCTGTTTTGCTGTCCCCGGCCCAAATACCGATGTTTCATTTTACCGTCATGCTGATGAGGTTTTTAACTCACTTATAGAGATTCGGAACTATTTTAGAGACCGTTCGCTTGTGAAGTAAGCGAAGAAAAATCCGATGCCCCGCCGTCGTCGCCGATTGTCTGAAGATCGGCGTTCATGGCCGCGGCTGATGCGGGCGTCGGCGTTGGAATCGGCGTTGGTCCTGCGTTAAAAAGGAAACTGAACGGATTTTTCGGTTTGCTGCCCGTGCTGCCATTCCAATTGTTCGGAAGTGCTCCGGTTTGCGTGAGCGTCGCCGGCGGCGTTATCGCTTTCCAAACAAATACTCCTGCCAAAAGCAGAATGACGATGACAATCGGCAGTACGATAATCGAACCTTTTTTCATGGCGTCGGTGTCGGTGTGGGCGTGGCAGTGAGCGACTCACCCAGCACGAGGGCAAGCGCCTTCACCGCGTCCATCACGGCTTTGCGTGCCGCAATCACTTTTTCATAGACCGTCCGCAAATCCTGCTGCATAGTGCTTATGGTTTTACCGACGTCGGTTTTAAGCGACGTCTCGCCGGTAATTGTTATCGTGCAGGTTTTCCCAGCCTGCGCCGAAACTGCGGCCTGGGCATCGGCAATCGCCGCCTGCGCCGCGGTAACGGCTGCATCAACACTTGACGTATCTTTACCGTTTGCTTTGGCTGTTGCCGCGCGGTTGGTGACGTTCGTCAAAACGGTACTCAATCTCGTGAGCATCTCGGACATCTTCTCTGTGCGTTTCTGGTTTACGTTCTGACACTGGGTATTGAGTTTATCCACAACGTTACGCTTCCGCTCATCTTTAACTTTCTGCAGCTGTGCTTTAAACTCCTGTTTCCGCGATTCAAATTCCTGCTTTGCAGCCTCACGGCTTGCTTCCATCTGATCCAGAAAATTTTCCTGCATTTTGAGGATGCCCATACCGAACGCTCGCCGGTCGAAATCGGTTTTTCTCACACCGGGCTTCGTGGCAGTGCCGGGGCTGAAGGGAACGGTAAAGTCTTCCGGTTTCAGGCGGAACCGGTCTTTTGCGGTAATCGGCGGCTTCGTCGCAGTGGGAGGCGGCATTGTCGCGGTCTGACCGGCAACCGCCATGGTTTCCGCGCCCTGCACGCTGGGAGCAAACGGCCCCTTATTAATACCAAGTCCCAGAAGGATGAGACCAAGGAGCGTATCCATACTATTAGTATTGCGGGGTTTACCCGCGCTTGTCAAGTGCGATGCGGCTCGTCTCGGGTTTTTTCTGCCCGGCGTATTTTGCGGATTTCTTTTTGTAGTACGGAACGGCCGCGCGTGAAGAAAGCTGTTCGAATGAAATTGAACAGATGCGCATGCCGGGATACAGCATCACCGGAATTCTGCCCATGTTTGCTAGTTCCAGCGTGATGTTGCCGCGGAACCCCGCGTCGACGGTTGCGGCGGTGGAATGCACAACAACGCCCAGTCTGCCGATGGACGACCGCCCCTCAAGTCTGCCTGCCAGATCGTCGGGCATTTCCACGTGCTCGTGGGTCGCGGCCAAAATGAATTCGCCCGGGTGCAGGGTAAACGCCTCGCCGTCGCGAACGACAATTTCCGTCGTTACGTCTTTGAGCGTTTTCGGGTTTTGCGGATCGATGTAGGGCGTGCGGCTGTGGTCAAACACGCGGTATACGTTCCCCAGCCGCAAATCCAGCGCGCAGCTGCCCAGTTGCGTGGCAAAATCCGGCTTCGGAGAAATCTTGATCTTCCCTTCAACGATCGCTTTCCGTATATCCCGATCCGAGAGAATCATGAGAGAAGTATAAACAATTACGTTCCATGAAACAACTTCTGTGTGATCTACTACCAATGAATCGATTCATTGGTACTAAATTATCGAAGCTTCGTCAGAGCGTGCCGCTCACGTCTGCGCGCACGGCGTTCTCCGTATTCACGCGACCAATTCGTACCATAGCGCGGCGGCAAATCATCTAACAACGAATCAATTCTGGTTAATAACGCCCGCCAATTCCCCTCTTTAACAATTGCCTGCAATACGGTTGCGGTTTCTGGCTTTGCATTTTTAAGCCAACTCCCAACCGATCCGATGGTTGTGAATGTTACCCGCAGGGTATCCCGAATTTCCACCGGGTGTTTCCCCCGAAGAAGTAAAACTGCGACGGTAAACCGTTTCGCAAGCATGATTTTTTCCGTTTCCGTCAACAAGTCAGAATAGAACGATGAAATATGCCGTACGTCACGAAGTTTACCAAGCGATAGCCAAAACTGTCTGAACATTTCAACTTCAACTTCTTTATCCATTTTCCGTTTTGACACCTGCGGCATAATACTCCTTATGAATCGATTAATACTATTGTTTGTAATAAGAATCAAGAGAAGTAAAGTACAACGTCACACGTCGACTTTCCTGTAAAACCACCGCTTGGTGGCTTCGACGAGCAGCATATACGAGGCGGTGATGGCGACCAGCAGCACGAAAAATACCGGCGGCGGGCGCACGAACGAAAACCTGGGCGCAAGCGGGCTGAAGGGTAGGATAAGCGCGAGTGCGATAATACCAAGAAGCGACAGCGCAAATAATCTGCTGGGCCGCGTCCGGAAAAGTGCGAACCTGCTCCTGATGCTAAAGATAATCATGGTCTGCGTCACGATGGATTCCAAAAACCATCCGGTCTGAAAAAGCTGCGGCGTCGCATGAAAAATGGTAAGCAAAACGACGAACGTAATCAAATCAAATACCGAACTAATCGGCCCGAATACGAACATAAATTTTCGTATTGCACCGATCGTCCACCGGCGGGGCTTGACCAAAAACGAATTGTCCACGCGGTCGCCGGCAAGCGACAGCTGAGAGGTATCGTAAAGAAGATCGTTTAACAAAACCTGCACCGGCAAGATCGGCAAAAACGGCAGGAATACCGAGGCAATTGCCACCGACACCATGTTGCCGAAATTGCTCGAAATATCCATTTTTAGGTATTTCAAGACATTGCCGAACGTAATCCTCCCTTCCCGCACGCCGTCCAAAAGCACGTGCAGATCCTTGTGGAGAAGTATTATGTCAGCGGAGAGTTTCGCAACGTCGGCGGCGTTGTTCACCGAAATACCGATGTCTGCGGCTCTGAGAGCCGGCGCATCATTGACACCGTCGCCCATGTAGCCCACTACGTGGCCGTTTGCGCGAAGAGCGGCCAAAACGCTGACCTTCTGGTCGGGATTAAGGCGCGCAAAAATCGTAGCTTTTTGCACAAGCGCTCTGAGCTCTTCGTCGGTACATTTGTCCACATCCGCGTCGCGCGCGATGCCGTCAACCGGAAGCCCGATCTTTTTGCAAATTGCCGCGGTAACAACGTCGGAATCGCCGGTCAGGATCTTTATGCCGACGCCCGCCGCATACAAACGGGTTAAAGCTTCTTGTACGGTTTTTTTCGGCGGATCCAGAAACACCATGAATCCGACAGGAGAAAGAGCAGATTCATCCTGTGCGGAATATGATTTTTTTGCCGTGACGGGTTTCGTCGCAACGGCAAGAACGCGAAAGCCTTGTTTCCCGTAGGCGTCAAGCCGCTGCATGATTTTTTTCCGGACATCGGATGAAAGTCTGGAAATCTTTACGATTTCTTCCGGCGCACCGCGGGAAATGAGCAGCCGTCTGCCGCCGCGCGCAACAATAACCGACGAGCGTTTGCGGAAAAAATCAAACGGCAACACGTCAATACGTTTCCAGCTGCGGTACGCCACGTCCGTGTGCGCCAAAATCGCCTCTTCCATCGGACCCCTGAATCCGGACTGGAATATGCTCCCCAGATACCCGTATAAAAGCACGGTGTCGCTTTTTTTGCCGGAAAGATCTTCGTACTTTTCCAGTATAATTTTATTTTCCGTAAGCGTCCCGGTTTTGTCCGTTGCCAATATGTCCATGCTGCCGAAATTTTCAATGGACGGCAGACTTTTAACGATAACACCGTGTCGGCTCATCCGCTGCGCCCCGCGGGACAAATTAATCGTGATCACCATGGGGAGAAGCTCCGGTGCAAAACCGATCGCAAGCGCCGTCACAAACAGCAGCGATGAAAGAACGTCACGGGCAAGAATAACGTGCGCGACAAAAACGAACAACCCGAACACAATCGCCGTGCGCATGAGCAGCAGGCCGAATTCGGTAATGCCGCGCTCGAATTCCGTTTTTGGACGCGGCGCCACCAGATGCGTCGATATTTTTCCGAATTTTGTTCTGCTGCCCGTTGCCTCGACGATCCCCTTTGCTTCGCCGGTTACGACGGACGTACCCAGAAATACCGCGCTGCCTTTTTGTAATTCTCTCGGAAATGATTCACCGGTAAGGCTTGACTCGTCTATCAAAAGGTCGCGGCTTTCCGAAATTTTTGCATCCGCCGGCACAATGTCACCGACGTTAAGAAGAATCGTGTCGCCAGGCACCACGTCGCGCATGAGGATTTCTTCTACCTTTCCTTCGCGGATAACCGTTGCGGTAAGAGCAACGCGTTTTCGCAGACGCTCTGCGGCTCCCGTTGCCTGGTGCTCCTGATAGGCGTCAAGCAGAATACTGACGGCGGTAATAATGAGGATGATGATAAAATCCTGGATTTGCCCCAACGACGCCGAAAGCGCTCCGGCAATAAGAAGCAGCATGATGAGCGGGTTGACCAGCTTGCGAATGAGCCTCGTGACAAACGGCACATGCGTGGATTCGGCAAGCACATTGGGACCATATGTTCGGAGGCGACCACGTGCCTCGGCCGCAGACAGACCTTCCATACTATACTGAGTATAGCATCCCGTATTTCCGATCAGTAACGGCCAAAATTCGGCTGGCGCGCAGAGCATTTATAATTACCGCTATATCGATAATCTCTTGCCCCGCAGCGCCAAAAATAGGCGGGATGTAGCCGGCGGCAGCGGCAATCATACCAAAAATTGAAAGCGCCATGCCGACCCAAACGCTCTCCAGCGCAATACGCATCGTGCGTTTCGCAATCGCCAGCGCTTGGGACAAAAGTACCAAATCCCCGCCCAAAAATACCACATCCGCTGCCTCGCTCGATGCTGTCTGTTCTTCATTACTAAATACCATCCCGACGTCCGCAGATGCGAGCGCCGGCGCGTCGTTGATGCCGTCGCCGACCATTGCCGTAACAAACCGTTGCTTTTTGAGTTGTGCAATGCCAATTTGCTTATCCTGGGGTGTGCATTCTGCTTTTATATCAATGTCAACGCCGAGTTCGGCCACTGTTTCCCGTGCGCGCGACTCCCGATCACCTGTGTACAAAAACATCCGCAGTCCGTGCGCCGTGAGCTGTTTTAAAATGCGGGCGGCGTCTTTTTTAATCTCGTCCTCAAAGGTAAACAATGCGACGCGTTTTTCACTCTTCAGGAGTTCTATACTCATTCCTTCATGACCCTTTGGCCGGCGAAGCACATACTCTGTACCAGCAACCGTCCCGCGGATTCCTAGACCAACGGTTTCTGTGACTTTTGTCGCGGATATTTGCTTTTTTGCAATTTCCACAATTGCTTTGGCAAACGGATGGAGACTGTTTCGTTCAATCGCGGCGGCAATTTCTATTGCTTTCTCTTTTTCGATACCGGCAACCCGTATGTCTTTCACCTTCGGCCTACCCAACGTCAGCGTACCGGTCTTATCCAGAATAAGTGCCTGCACGCGCGACAGCACTTCAATCGCGGAAAGCCGTTTGAGAATAATTCGGTTCTTCGCCGCTGCATTCATACCGCCCATGAGGGCAATCGGGGTCGCAAGAATCAGAGGGCACGGTGTTGCAACAACGAATACAGAAAGGACACGCGTCAAATCTCGTGAAACGAAATATGCAATTGCGGCAATCGTTATAGTCACTACGGTAAATACGGCGGAATAGCGGTCGGCCAGGCGTATAAACGGGCTTTTTTCCGCCTGCGCCTTTGTGACCATGGTAATAATTTTCCGGTAAGTGGAATCTTTATCCGGCTTGGTCACGCGAACCTGCATCACGTCCCCTGCATTAACCGTTCCGGAACGAACTGCATCGCCTTTCACTTTATCCATCATGTAGGGTTCACCGGTTAAGCTTGACTCATCAATGTAGGCACTGGAGCTGGTAAGTATTCCGTCGAGCGGAATAACCTCGCCCTTTCGCACAATAATTGTCTGACCCACTCGCACGGATTCAATGATAACTTTTTTCCCTACCGCAAGGTGTACCTCATGCGGAATGCGGTTAGTAAGCGATGTGAGCGATCGCCGCGCCATCATCATGCCGTATTTCTCCAACCCCTCACCGGTTGAAAGCATGAGAACAATCACCGCAGCAACTACATAATGGCCGGTCACAAGACCGATAGTGATGGCAAGAATGGCAATATAATCGAGCGCAAATTTTCTGTGGTAAAGTGCCACTGCCGTATCGCGGATAAGATCCAGACTGCCGATGAAGATAACTACCCAAATAATGAAGTCCGCGATGAACTGATGACCGGTATTGCTCAACAAAAAATACGAAATGATTCCAACAACGGCGATTATAGGAATTGCGATAAGATCGACCGGAATGTGACGCATAGGATTACCACCCAAATTCAGAATACCAAATGTTTTGTCCGTATGCAGCAATCGCGGCGCGGATATACGGAATGGTATTTGTTGGTATCCTGTTTACCGGAAACCACGAAAGATCATCGCATTTTTCCGGTTCCAAATTCTTCGGCGCGCGCGTCCTTTTGCTTGTGGCAAAGAAAAAATCCATCCGGATATCGTTTTCTTTCCGGTGCATGACGTGCACCAGCGTAAGATCCGCCGGCGAAAGCACAATACCAATCTCTTCCTTAATTTCCCTGCATGTGCCCCGCGTCAGCGGTTCGTTGTCTTCGATGTGTCCTGCGGGAAAACTGTACCATCCGTCCCGATAGCCGGTATTTTTTCTCCGCGATAACAGAATTTTCCCGCGCCGTATGAGCATGAAATACCCCGACGCAATCATTTTGAAGCGAAGATTTTTCATATCCTTCCCTCCAAATACCGTTTCCGAACCGCAGCCGGAAATTTTTCGATCGCATAGCGCAGCATTGTGCGCGGCATAATTTTATAATATCGTGCAAGAAAATCCACGAGCGCGCGTCCGTTGCGTTTTCCCGCTTCCCGCAGCATCCATCCGACGGCTTTTTGTATCAAATCATGTTCATCATGCAATAAAATTTCTGCGAGTTTCAGCGAATCGTCCAACTCTTTTTTCCGGAGAAACGCAAATGTGGAAATAATGGCGATCCTCCGTTCCCAGATATTTTTGGATTTTGCGAGTTTGAATAAAATCGCACGCGGTTTATCTAACAGATACGTTCCTAAAATTTCGTGCGAGGACAGATCCACCAAATCCCAGTTGTTTATAAACCGGGTATTTTTCAAATAAAAATCGACGATCGCTTTTGCCGGCGGCTGATACGACAAAATAATGAGCGCCGCGAGCCGGTATTCGTGAATCGGGCTATGCAGAAGTTTTTCAATATCTGATAAGGAAAGCTTTTTGTATTTTTTCGCGACGTCCCTGACCTGCGGCACGGTTAAACCGATAAAAATATCGCCTTCGCCGTACTGCCCTTTGCCGGTTTTGAAATACCGGCTGAGCAGTACCGCCTTCTTTTTATCCGCAAGCGCCCGCAGATCAGATTGAATACTCATTGCCGAAATTGTACTATACATGGTATGAATAAAACAAAATTGGATGCGTTGAAAAAGAAACTGTCACAGGAGCAGTACAATATTTGTTTTCTGAAAGGCACTGAGCCGCCGTTTTCCGGCAAATATACGGATAACCACGAGCCGGGCGATTATTCGTGCGCCGTCTGCGGGCGAGTATTATTTGACAGTGACACGAAATTCGACAGCGGCACCGGCTGGCCGAGTTTTTGGGAAACCAGTGGTAATGTAAAAACAGAAAAAGATACGACGCTAGATATGCACCGCACCGAAGTATTATGCGCCAACTGCGGATCACATTTGGGCCATGTCTTCAACGATGGTCCGCGAGACAAAACCGGCCTTCGCTACTGCATTAATTCCCTCGCCCTCAATTTTACGCCGCGATGATCACCGAAGTCTTCTTTGACGTGGAAACCCAGAAGATGTTTTACGAGATCGGCAGCAACGATCCGGCTTCGTTGGGCATTTCCATCGTGTCCGTGTACGTGCGCACGGTCAATGATCTGCAGCAGGAAATCGGCGGCGCGATGTACAGTTTTTGGGAGCACGAACTTGCCGACATGTGGAAACATTTTTCGGGAGCCGCGCGGATTGTCGGATTCAACACGCTGAAATTCGACGTTCCGGCGCTGAAAAACTACGCGCCCACCGGATTTGAGCGCCTTCCCCATTTTGACATCATGAAAAACATCCGCGACACGCTGGGGTTCTCTCTTTCACTCAATCATCTGGTACAGCATACGATCGGAAAAAACAAAACTGACGTCGGCGCGAATGCCGTTGCATATTGGAAAAAACACGACGAAGAAAGTCTGCAGAAATTAAAATTCTACTGCGAAGCGGACGTACTTCTTACAAAACAGCTCTATGATTACGGAGTCAAAAATAAACACCTCAAATATCTGGATAAATGGAATAATCCGAAAGAAGTTCCCGTGGACTTCTCCTACCCGCAGTCCGTCATCGACGCTTCGCGCCAGATCGGGTTGTTTTAATAGGAAATTTATTTGCCCCTTTCAGCAACTTGGTATGATTCTCCTTTTGGTTTCTCTTGAAGTTTCTTTCGGAATGCCGCCCTCTCCGATATTGATAGTTTCAGATACGTCTCCAGCTGAGAAACCACTGTGTCTCTATATGACTACGTTCGAACCTATTTTATCAACAACACGTAAAATTCGAAAGTGGCGGCAAGAAAAAAGGGGTAAAGGGGAAAAATGAATTGCCGCCACCGTCTTTAAATTGTGGCGCTTCGCGCTTTTATTTTATTTATCCTTCCAGCTCGCCCCGCCTCTGGCGGGGCTCGCAGGGCGCCAAAATTTCTTGTGTATCAGATATTTTTTAACTATAATAATCACGTTATGAACGTATTGACAGAACCAACAATGGAAGTAATTCAAGGCCCACATGAATTTTGGTCCGAAGGGCTTCGCCAATTACAACCGAAACTGACTGAATTATGGAAACAGCTTTCTGACTTAAAACGCACCATACCGGTTGGCGCGAGCATTGATGCTCCTGTAACATCTGTTGCGATTTCTGAGCATGTAAAAAAACAACCACTCGAGCTGGTTGTAAACTTGCCCAAAGGAAAACTCATTGCCATTTTTGAGAAAAATCCGCAATTTGAAGAATATACACTCGTGCATCTTGCACAAGATGCTGTGTATACAACCTACGCGGCTAAACCAATCTACATCAACAATGATACTAAAAGCTACATTCTCCCAAGCGCTGTGCACATAGAAAAATGGCCACACGGATTTCGCATCGATACGTTTGGTTCACATCAATGGTTCTATCATATAGGAAAAGCATCATACAAAGAATTACCCGAAGAGATTGCACAAACTGCATACAAACTAGCAGAACAAAGAAATGCTATTGATCACAAATATAAACCATGAGCGACGTTTTACCACCCCCACTTCCTGACGATGTGCAAAGACAGATTCAAGACATGAAAGCCGTAGAAAAAACATGGCTGAACATTGACCGAACTGGCGAATCGTATATCCAAATGCTATACGGAATAAAAAGTGTTTTAGACTATGTTCGAACGCATCAATCACAACTCGGAACTAATACTATCCTTGATGTCGGTGCGGGAAATACACACGGAATCTCACAAATCGCAAGAAGCTCTCTGGGAGAGCATCTCAACTTTGAGGCAACAGTTTTAGAGCCTCACAAGGAAATTGCCGGTTATCTTGGGTTTGCAAAAACACATATCGCACCCGTAGAAACATTGGAACCTATTCCAACCTCTTCTGTCGCTGCAATCATTAGCGTGAACGGCATGGCGTACAGCAGATCTCCCGAGCAGGCAATTGCTTCTGTCGACCGGGTTCTTGTTTCCGGTGGCATACTCAAAGCTACGTTTCGAGGATCGGAAAAGTATCAGGCGCCAGGCTTACAAACACATGATTCGTTTTCTAGTGAATTAATGAAAAGAAGATATGATATTGCTATCCAACGGAATACAGAAAAGGGAGATGTTGATATTCTTTTGGCAGTAAAACAGGGAAAACCGCAAAGCGCGAGAACTCATTTAGGCGAAGATAAGAAAACGTGGATTCAGCAGGCTGAACGAACTATACGAGAAACAGGATTGAGCGACAGAAAGGATTTCCTAAAGGCAGAATAACATTATTTATTTTTGTCTTTCTACTGAATGTTTAGAATTCGGAAAATACGCTACTAACGCTGTCAGGACGTTTGTGGGGCGTTCGTCGTTTTTATCAAAACGCATCTGCTCATCATCAATATCGATA
Source organism: uncultured Gammaproteobacteria bacterium (assembly GCA_964461825.1). Lineage (GTDB taxonomy): Bacteria > Patescibacteriota > Microgenomatia > UBA10105 > UBA927 > XYB1-FULL-47-11. The sequence goes on along the minus strand of CAYWVJ010000020.1, from coordinate 1,808 downwards.
TACAGTTGAGCCTTTTTACCGTTCGCGCTTTTCTCACCAATAAATACAACCGCCATTCTCTTGCCGTCTTTTTGACCCAATTTAACTTGTATCCAATAATTTTCATCTTCCTCTCTCGCGCTTACCGCAGTAGGCAATAAATCAAGATTGGTAATCTTCGCGTCCCAGAACTTTGAGCCGTCGTATTTTTTGTTCACTTCACCACGCAATTCTTCGTACGGTTTCGGAATGGTAAATCGTCGTCCGCAACTTGAACACGCTGCAGTTAATCCATTGCCAAACTCAAGCTTCGTCCTGCATCGCTTCGTCGAGCACATTGCATACGCAATCCAATCGCGTGTACCGCGCGCATGGACGCTTTTTTCAAGTGTCCAAAAAAGCCCGTTAGATTCAAAGGCAACACCATCAACTATTGGCATATTAGTCACCAAATCCTAAATCATCATCACTCCCACCATTCAAATCATTCAAAAATTTTTCGGCCTGTGCTTTTTGTCGAGCCTCTACCACCGCTTCCGTTTCTAACACCTGCGACGGATATGTTTGGTCTTGTCCTTTGTCATCCTGCACATGAATATTTCCATTACTATTAACTTCGACAACGACCAATTTTTTATGGCTGGCTTTGTGATACACGATGGAACCTGGTTGAAAACTATCCATATCAGTATAAATACCCTCCTCGTTTTCGGTTTATTATACGAGGCTGCTCTTTTTCCAGCTCCTGCGGAAAGTAATCGAGAAGCTCATTATGTTCATCACGTACTGTATACGACCCATTAGCGTTTTTGTGGATAATGACACACCGTGCGCGGGTAGCTTTATGTCTCACCTCTTCGCCCTCGGTAAACAGGTCCATACGCCGTCATGATAGCACTTTTTTGATGATTTTGGGAGCCGGGTGGTAATGGATTTACTTTACTCTTTTTCGCGCTTCGTCCAAAAGCTCCTCGAGTACTTCTACGCGAACATGATAATTCGCTTCATCCGTTTTGAGCATTTTAATGGCAAGTTCTACATTTTCAACATCCTCTGCTGACTCCAAATGATTTTGCAATAATTTACCCAATGAGCGATCAACAAACCCGCCGCTTACCGCACGGAATTTTGCCTCAATTAGCCCCGGATGGAACAGTAACCCTACTTCTTCGTTCAAAAGTCGGTGGTAAGCCAGATAGATATTCGGCATTATACGTACTATCGTTGCACCAAAAAATCGCTATCTACTCCCTGCAATGATCCCTTTATCCGCGAAGAAGCCCTCGACAAACAGTTATCCCGATTATTGCAAACAGTTTCTTTGCCTTTGGAGTGGGCAGAGAAGATGAGAAAACAAATGGACATTGACGCAAAAGATTCTGCCCACTCCGTCAGTGCGATTGTTGCAGAAAAACAAACAGAAATTTCAAAACTATCAATGAAGCTCCAGCGTCTGCTCGATTCATACTTAGACCAGGACATCGACAAAGAAACGTATCGCAAAAAGAAGCAGGAATTTATCGTCAACAAGCAGACGCTGGAAGAAAGTATTTCTACCCTGCGGCAATCGCAAAACGCGTGGCTCGAACCTATGAAAACATGGATCTCGGATGCTGCTGACGCTGCATCCGTCGCACGGGGCACTGACTTAATACTGAAAAAAGAGTTGCTTCGCAAAGCCTTCGGCTCGAACCTCCGCCTGACCCACCAAAAAGCGCGCGGGAGCGCGCTCGAACCATGGGCGGCGCTGCGCGCCGCCCCGACAAGTCGGAATTATGTACCGCGTAAGGGAGTCGGACCCTTGTTGATAGATTGAGAATCTACCGTAC
>CAYWVJ010000019.1:1625-12929 GCA_964461825.1 uncultured Gammaproteobacteria bacterium | reverse complement strand
TAGTATTCTGAAAGCGGGCACGCGGGAGCCCGCAAGTCCGGTGCAGTCAATGGAACAATTGGGGCCATATTACGATATATCTCTGCGTTCATGCACCGATTGTAGCACAAAAAAACAGACGTGTAGGTTATTTACGCGCGGACGATGACGAAAGGCGCGAGCGTTAAGAGGAATAAAACAAACAGCAGGAATTTTTTCACGATATATCCACTATGGCTAGTTTTCACGCAGATGTCAAGCGCGACTATTGACATCAGGATTTTGTACATATATCATATGTACATATGGTGGTTTTTGACAGTGTTGCCTTTGAGTGGGACAAAGGGAACATTGATAAAAGCTATGTAAAACATGGTATTAGTCCAAATGAAGCGGAAGAAGTCTTTTTAGATGAGCAGGTAAAAATAGTGCAGGATATACAACATTCACAAAAAGAAAAGAGGTTTATCGCGTTGGGACAGACAGTAAGAAACGTAAAATTATTTATCGTCTATACGATCAGGAGAAAAAAAATACGGATAATTTCAGCAAGGCCGATGAATAAAAAACAAAGGAGGCAGTATGAAAAAGCTTAAAAAAATTCCGTATTTTGCCACGGAAAAAGAAGAACGGGCATTTTGGCAGACGGTTGATTCTACCCAATACGTGGATTATGCAAAATTGCAACCTGCACGATTTCCGAATCTCAAATTAACAAGTAAGCCCATTACGCTCCGTTTACCGGTTTCGTGGGTGGAGCGCGCGAAGATTCATGCGCACAAAACGGACATTCCCTACCAGACGCTTTTAAAACAGTTTATTGCAAAAGGTTTGGCGGCACTTTGATTATTTTTTTCCGATTACCATGAGCGTATCGCGAAGTCGGGGGACCGCGGCCATCGCTAAAAAATTGGCGAATTTACCTGTCCAGATGAGCGGATGATCCTGCCGGTTTTTTCGCCGGAACGGGCTGTAACTGATGTAATGCACGGCTTTTTCAACCGTCCAGCCGGCGCGCGACACGACCCGCGAAAGCTCACCCAGCGTGTATTCATGGTTGTGGCGGTGGTAGATGTTCATTCCTTCTTCGACAGGAGGGATCGGTGATTTACCTAACAACATTTTCCCCTGATTGATCGAACGGGTTATATTCGGCGTCGTGATAAGCAAATGACTGCCTTTTTTGGCCACGCGCAGCATTTCCTTAAGCGCAGGGACCGGAGAGCGGGGAAGGTGTTCGATGACCTCACTGCACAAAACGACGTCAAAAAAATTACTCCTGTACGGGAATTTGTCTGTTTCGATGTTGAGGATGGCAACGTTTTTGTTGTTGATCGGCTCGTGCTTTCCGGCTATACCCCAGACCCCGATGCCCATTTTTTCCATTGCCGCGCCCAGATGGTACGGGTAGCAGCCCACGTCGAGAATTTTCAGTCTGTCATTCCCGCGCAGGCGGGAATCGGTTTTTGTTATTTCTTGTATCTCTTCCAATATCCGTTTATACCGCGCTTCATGTACGAGAAAATACGCGCGTTCCTCCTGTGAAGCAACGGCGGATTCCACGCGGCGAAGGATAGCGGGGATGTTCATGAACAAAGTATAACATCAATCATATGGCTCGTGCTTGCGGCCGGCGGCGTACCGGTGGGGGATTTTGTTTTCCGGCAAATTCTGATAGGCTTTTCGTCCCATCGCGAGCACTACGCGCATCTCAAGTTCAAAATACCTGCGCATGTCGTCTTTTGAGAACATCCTAGGTTTTTTGAGGACATGTCCAATTGCAGGTGTTTCGGCAAGTGCATCCGTTACATGCTCGATAAACTCTTTCTGTCCTTGGGGAGTTTCGATGCGCTCGTCGATATGCGGCATGTGTGTGAGGCGATTTATCCAGAATTCGTGGATTGATTGCCCGATTGGATTGCCAAGGCGAACCGCCAGTGTGTTGTAGAAAAGAAGCGCTACTTCCCGCTCAGCGCTTTTGGTTCGTGCCCACTCAGAAAGCGCCCAGTCGTAGGACTCGGCAGTTATGTGTATGTCCCACACGAAACGCTTGAGGGCGATACTTTGCAGGGCAATTGCTTCGGTTTGTATTTCCGACAATGAACGTTCTGTTGTCATAGAAGCTTATAGTATATCATATCGGAATTTTCAGCTGTAGCACGTAAGTAATTATTTTACCACCCCAGCAATTGTCCTGCGGCGCCTAAGATCGCGGCAGCAGAGATGATGACACCGGCGCCGACGACGAGAATGTTCTGGAATTTCGTATTTTTGTGCTTGCCCATGAGATTTACGTTGTTTGCCACTTTATACAGGAAGAAAAAGATGACGGGCAGGATGAGTCCGTTGACGAAGTTTGCCGCAAGCGTGATGCGGAACAAATTAATGCGCGGCAGCATTACGATCGCCGTTGCCGCGGCAATCTGGAGCAGGAAGAGGATATAAAACAGCCGGCTTTGCTGGAAACGTTCGTCCAGACTTCCCGATATGCCGAAAAATTCCGCAAATACGTACGCAGTCGAGAGCGGCACGATGACCGCGCCCAGCATTCCCGCAACCAAGAGTCCCACACCAAACAGCGCACCGGCAAATTCTCCGGCAAACGGCTTTATCGCCATCGCCGCGTCTGCAGCACCGAATATCTTGATCTGATGGGAAAAAAGCGTTGCCGCAACCGCAACCATCATAAAAAACGAAAAAAGGTCGGTGAGAACCGCACCGATGTACACTTCTGCCTGGGAGTATCTGAGGTGGTCGGCAGTCAGGTGTTTGTCTTTAATGTAGCTGTGGACAAAAAACTGCCCCCACGCAGTGACGGTGGTGCCGAGGACGGCAACGGCGGTATAGAGGTACGCCGGGGAAAACGTGCCGGAAGGGATCGCGAGTTGTGATACGGCCGCGCGCCAGTCGGGTTTTGCCATAAACGCGGAGACGATATAGGTAATGTAAAAACCGATGAGCAAAAAGAAAAACCGCTGGATGCTTTTGTAATTTGCCAGTACGACGAAGAAATAGAGCGCAGCCATGATTGCCGGCAGCGCGATCCACGGGATGCGGAAAAGTTCCAGCGCAGCGCGGATGCCGCTCACGTCCTGGATAATGACCGCCATATTTACGGCAACGATGAGGAGAAACAGCCCGACGGATACGCGGATGCCGTACCGCTCGCGGATAAGATCCGCAAGGCCCTGTTGGGTGACTATCGCAATCCGCGCGCCTATTTCCTGGGTTACGGCCAAAACAACGGTGACGGGAACAAGCACCGTGAGCATCTGGTACCCGAACAGCGCTGCGGAAACTGAGTACGTAGCTACGCCCGCTGCGTCGTTGTCGGCAAACGCGGTAATCAGCCCCGGGCCCACAACCGCTGTCATGACGATAAACCTCTGCCACCAGCGTTTCATAGTTTTTTGAGAATTGCCTCAGCCAGATCATCAACCAGTACCACGCCCAACAGGTGTTTGGATGCGTCAATGACCGGCAGGCCGTTAAGACGGTATTTGAGCATCCGCCGTACCGCGATTTCCATGGGCGTCGTCATGTGAAGAACGATAAGCGACGTGTTCATGAACCGGTATAACGGCGCGTCTGACGAGGCTATAAGCAGTTCGTGCATGTTCACGACGCCGACCAGCTGTCCGGCGGCGCTTATGGCATACACGTAATAAACGGGTTTGTCGGCCGTTGTTTCGCGGCGGATCCGCGCGATAATTCTCCCCGCCGTTTCCGACGGTTTCGCGGTAAAGAAATTTTTGGTAATGAGGCCGCCGATCGGCGTCCCGGAAAGCGCGATAAGTTCGTTCACCTCCGCCTGTTTCGCCGGCGAAAGACGGTCCATAATGCTCAGACGCCGCTGTTCTTTTAAAGACAGAAGGATATCCGCGGCTTCTTCCGGCGCCATGGGTTCAATGAGGAGCGCGCTTCGCTCCGGTGCAAACTGCTTAAACAGGCTTTGCTGATAACTCAGATTTAAGTTTTCAACGACCGATGTGGCGAGCGCCTCGTCCATGACATCCAGTACTTTCGTAACGTTGCGGATGCTCATGGTTTCCAGATGATCCGCCAGATCTTCTGGCCGAAGTTTCGCGAGTTTTTTTTCTTCTTTTTTGAGCGCGACGTGCCCCCGGGAAAGCGCGAGCGGCTGGATGTCCGCCCACGAAAGGAACTGTGACGTGATCGTTACGCCCAGAAGCCGCAGAACCCGTCCGAAGGTTTCATCAAGCCCGAACCACCGCAGGATGCCCACGATGCCGATGTCCACGCCCGCAACCAGAAGTTGCGTTTTGCCCGTCTGCGCGGGTAAATTAGCGATGGCCACGTCGTTGACGCGGACGACCTTATTCCCCCTGATGTCGATAATCTGCTGGTCAAGGACGTTTTTGGCAACGTACAATTCGTCGTGCGCAAGCGACTCCAGCGCGTACGCATCGGCAACGGTGACAACGGCGTTGATGGCCGTAACATACGAGACGGGCATGAGGTAGAGCGTATTTTGTGTGCCGGAAACGACGAGTTTGGTGACAACCGGCTGCGGCTGCGTCAGGAAAATAAGGTCCGTAAGGCGCCCGAGCACCGTCCCTTTTTCCGTTACCACGCGCTTGCCCTTGAGTTCAGAAAAATAAAGCACCCTTCTATTCTTTGGCCGGCCGTGCGAGAAGTCAAGGGGGAGTGCTACAATACGCGCATGGAGCAGTCACGGATCCGTAATTTTGCGATCATCGCACATATTGATCATGGGAAATCGACCCTCGCCGACCGGTTGCTTGAACGCACCGGAACAGTGTCGCAGCGCGACATGCACGAGCAGCTTCTGGACAGTAATCCCATCGAGCGCGAGCGGGGGATCACGATTAAACTCGCGCCGGTTCGCATGAAGTATAAGGAATATATTTTGAATCTCATTGATACTCCGGGCCACGTGGATTTTTCGTACGAGGTGTCGCGCAGTCTTGCTGCCTGCGAGGGAGCCATTCTTGTTGTCGACGCGACCCAGGGCGTGCAGGCGCAGACGGTTGCAAATCTTACGCTTGCCCGCCAGAACAATCTCACGATTATTCCGGTGATCAATAAAATAGACATGGCAGCCGCACGGGTGCAGGAAACGAAGGACGAGCTTGAAGCGCTCGGTTTTGCAAAAGAGGACGTCATCGCGATTTCCGCCAAAACGGGAAAAAACGTTGAAAAAGTTTTGGAGACGATAGTCGAAAAAATCCCCCCGCCCGCCGGCGATCCCAACCGACCACTAAGAGCGCTCGTGTTCTCGAGTCAGTATGATCCGCATAAAGGCGTCGTTGTTTTCGTCAGGGTGGTTGACGGAGAGATTTCGTCACGTAAACTTCTTTTTATGGCATCCGGAGCGTCAGTTACGCCCATAGAAATGGGACATTTTAGTCCTCATATGCGGCCGATCGGCGAATCCCTCAAAACAGGGGAGGTGGGATACATTGCCACGGGACTAAAAGATCTGCGGTTCGCAAAAGTCGGGGACACAATTTCTACCGAAAAAACAACGCCGCTTCCCGGGTATCAAGAACCCAAGCCCATGGTATTTCTGAGCCTTTTTCCTTTGCAGGCTGACCGGTTTACCGAGGCGCGCGAGGCATTGGAGAAACTGCGTCTTTCCGATAGTGCATTTACGTTCCGGCCGATAACCTCTGCGGCGCTGGGGAACGGATTCCACTGTGGTTTTTTGGGCCTGCTGCACGCTGAGATCGTGACTGAGCGGCTTTCGCGCGAATTTGCGCTCAACATGATTGCGACGGCCCCCAGCGTCGAATATCACGTCGGCGACACGGTCATCCAGTCGGCGGCAGAATTTCCCGAAATTTCCGACGACACGCGCGAGCCGGTTATGCACCTGTCGATATTTACGCCGAAACGGTTCGTCGGGGCGGTTATGCAGCTTTGCCAGGAAAAGCGCGGTGAGTACGCGGATCTCACATACGTCGGTGATCACGCCGAGTTTAGTTACCTCATGCCGCTTGCCGAGATGATTATTGATTTTTTTGACCGGCTCAAAAGCGTTTCCGAGGGATACGCGAGCCTCGATTATGAGTTTTTCGCGTATCAGCCGGTGGACGTCGTGAAAATAGATATTTTAGTGAATCATGAAAAGGTTGACGCGCTGGCATTTTTGTGCGTGCAAGGCGACGCCTTGCGGCGGGCGCGCGCAATCGTGGAAAAATTGGCGGCGGTTATCCCGCGGGCTCAGTTTGAAATTCCCATTCAGGCCGCAATCGGCGGTCAAATAATCGCGCGGGCAGACGTCAAGGCGTTCCGCAAAGACGTCATACAAAAACTCTACGGCGGCGACAGGACGCGGAAAGATAAACTTCTGGAAGCCCAGAAAAAAGGGAAAGCGAAAATGAAGCTCATCGGCCGGGTGGCTATTCCGCAATCCGCGTTCTTCGCGGTGCTCAGGCGGGAGTAACTCTTGACAATTTGTATGACTTTGTCATACAATAATTGCGGAATCGATTGTATCATGAAACGGAAACCTGCCTTAGTATGGAATGAGTGGAATAGAGAACACATAAAGAAACATTCGATTACCGTTGCTGAGGCGGAAGAAGCATATAATAATGAAATTGGTCGATCGGAGTCGTATGAAAAACGCCAATCAATTTACGGGATTACATTACAAGGAAGGCCAATTACTGTGGTTGTATCGTATGCAAAACAAAAGGGTCCATATGTTTTGTCGGTCCGACCGATGAGTAAAAAAGAAAGGAGAGACTATCTCTATGAAAGCCAAAAAAATTAATAAATCCTGGAGACCTAAACCGATTGCCCCTTTCAAAACGTTAGATGAGGAGGCTGAGTTCTGGGATACGCATGATACGGCTGATTTGGGCAAGGTTCCTTTATTTGCGCTTCCGCTTATCGAGCCGGAAAAAGAAGAAGTATTGTCTGTCCGGGTTCAGCGGCGTGTAAAGGAAAAATTGACGATCGCAGCCCGCAAGAAAGGCATCAATCCTACGACGCTTGCGAGAATGTGGATTATCGAGCGGTTAAGTTCTCTCGGTCTATAAACCTCATCGTCCGCGTTCTTCGCGGTGCTCAGACGGGAGTAATTTCTATTGACATTTCATATCATTTGTCATAAACTCTTACGAGTGAAATATATTGATTGGAATGTTGAGAAAAATGAGAAGTTAAAAGAGGAACGTGGTGTTTCGTTTGATGATGCCGTAAATGCAATATTTGAGGGGAGAATTTTTGGAAAAGCCGACCATCCGAATCAAAAGCGATATCCGAATCAAAAAATGTATTTAGTGCAAATCGGTGATTACATATTTGTGGTGCCGTTTGTACAGGATAAGGAAAAGATTTTTTTGAAAACAATGTTTCCCAGCAGAAAATATACGAAAAAATATTTAGAGAAAGGAGCAGCATGACATTACAAAATCCGTTTAAAAATTTAAAACTTGATGCTGAAGAACAGGAAATTGAGAATGCAATAGAGTCCGGAAAGCTCGTGGTGAAGCCGGTAACGGCTCGGGAGAAAAAGCGTCTTCGTGCGATTGCAAAATATACGTTGAAAAAGACGAAAAATATCAATATTCGTCTTTCCGCGCAGGATATTTATCGATTAAAAATCAAATCGATGGAAGAAGGGCTTCATTACCAGACGCTTGCCGCATCGATTTTACACAAATACGTAACGTCTTCTTAATTTACGGCGCTGTATTCACTTTGTCCGCAGCGATTTGTAGGAAGATGAAGCATAAATCATGTGTATAATATCGGCAACCGCATGCTGATGTGCCTTTTGAAGTTCTCCAGTTTTTATTTTCATTTGTATTCGGTAGGCGATGTGATTTTTGATGTAAATATCGCCGTCAACACTTTCTTGAATACTTGCGTAGAGTGCCGCAATGAACGGTTTATCCCAGATCTGATTATGTTGTTTCCTCGTGACGGTGAGCGGAATAATGCCCTGTTTTGCCAACAGATCTTCGCGCATCGCAAGAAACACGCTAAACCGATTTTGTTCTTTGGCGTTTCCGTCAGCGCGCACAATCATCGCCGCGGCAACGACGGCAGGCGTAAAAGGGATGCCGCGGACAACCGTCCATATGCCCGGGGTTTGAAAAAATTCTTTGAGCGACGGCGTAAGCTCGGGCGTGGGGGAACGTCCGGCAGGTTGGCGCCAGCCGGTCTTTTCCCAGCGATACCGGATAAGTCCGCTAAGGTATGTTTCGGATTTAGCGCTCATGGAAAAACCATCTGCCGCATGTCGGAAATGAGGTTTTGTACATGCGTAACAATTTCCCTGTCTACCTTGGTGTTCTTGAGCCAATAAGTCCCAGAAGCGTTATCCGTTACGTTAATGGTACCGTTCCTTTGGAGGAAATATTCGCGTTCCAGTAAAACCTGATTCCCATCCGTGACCTGTTCACGAACCACAAAGTCGCTGGTGTCTGATAGCTCGGGTTTTGGCCAATATCCGACGGCAATTGTTTCTGTGAGCCCTGCATACTTCCCTTTGCCGCTGATTGTTCTGGACAGGCAGGGGCACTGCGCACCTTCTGAAGTTTCGATGGATACGAACCGTTCGGCATTCGCACGGGCTTGCTGCATAAGTTTGAACGCTGCCCGTACGGGTCCACGGAATTTGTGTACTCGGGCATCGCGTTGATCCTTAGCATTGAGGGCCGAAATAAAAGACTCCATCGTCATACGTATATTCCTTTTCTGGGCCGAATGTAGCATCAGAACGGGCTTTTGTCAACATTACGTGAGCAACCGGGGGAATAAGATGTAATGTTTACTCAAAACGGCAGGGAGAGTTTGCGGTGCGTGAGGGTCTGGATAATGACGAGAAGCAGGGTAACGGTAATAAACCCGACAAGGTTGATAAGCAGTACGACGCCCAGATTCTGCACGAGCGCAGAGAGGATGCGCAGCGATATGGTCAAAACCGGCCCGGTCAGCCCGATGCGGAATCCCATAGCGTAGGCGGCGGCAACAAGGAGGGACAGCGCGGCTACAAACGGGATAAATCCTTTGAGATCCTCGCGTGAGGAAAACATCGAGTTTGAAACCGCGAAAAGCAGGTAATAATAGAGAATAGATCGTAGATCATAGATCGTAGAAAGAGAAAGAAGATACGAAAGAGTTGCTATTGCCAAAAGACCGACGAAAACCGGGGCAAGGCCGATCGCGAAGCGCCGGAACGGATCGGTGTTCGCAATCATTACCGATCCAGCTTTTACGTCTTCTTCCTGCAGGTTCTCGGGTACAAGCGTCAATTTCCCCGTGCGTACACCCAAAACTTCGGCAGTAAAAAGATGTGCCAGTTCATGGATGACGGTGCCGGGGAACGCCAGGATAGTAACGAATGTGATCGCGACTGTCCGCGCGCGGGTAACCAGATACACGAGATCATAGAGGATCTGGGTAAGCCGCCGCGAAAGAAGATAGAGACCGAGAATTTCGGCAACGAGAATACTAAGCTGCATGGACGTAGTATAACACCCACGTTATCCGCTTTGAAGAAAACTCTGCAGCCCGAGGTTTGCCGTCGGCGAGGGGAATAATGCCTCCGCAATGAGCTGCGCCGTGGCATTGCGTTCTTTGATCGACCGCGTTGCGCGCGTCTGACTCACGTCGATAGCTGCGGTTGTAAGCATTTTAATCAGCCACCGGAACATGACGCGCAGGAAATATTTGACAGCCGGAAAAATCCTGGGATGCGTTGACAGGCTCGGCTGCGTAAGGAAGACCATCACAACGCGCTTACCGCCGAGGCGCAGCGTCAAAAGAAGCGGGATCAAAAGAAGAATGGTCCCCGGCCTGCCGAACAGCCCTGCATGGTAGAGGAAACAGATGCTTTCGGTCTGAAAATTGTAGAGGAGCCGCCGCAACATTCGCCGGAATGAAACGATACTGCCCGGATCCCAACACGTGCGGATAATGAGTCTGCCGTGCGGTTTTTTGTCGTCGGCGTCGGTAAGAAGCAGGATTTTTTTACCCCGCAGCCTGCCGGCGATGGCGTTGACGAGGATCTTCGACACTTCTTCGGAAGTGGTTTGCCGCCCGTGCCGTACGCGCAGCGGCGTCGACGGGTAGTTGGCGATAAGAAGAAGATCCGGATGTTTCCGAAAATACTTCATGGCCATGATCTATATTATACCATTTGTACCGAAATTTTTCCCATTCGTTGACACGGATATTTTCACGCGGTAGAGTATGGGTATGTTAACTAGGGCGGACATAAGAAATATAAGTTCAGTTATAGATCAAAAGCTAGACGTTAAGTTTGAACCGATTAAAAAAACAATGCGCGAACTTGCAAAAGATCAACGGCTTATTCTTAAGTCTATAGATATGATGCTTTATAAGCATCATCGCCGTTTGGATAGATTAGAAAATCATGCAGGACTTCCGCCATTAGCAGACTAATACTTTCTGGTTTATATTTTCGGTTTTGCGATGACCAGCAGCCGTCTCCACGTTGTCCCGGGCGGGTCGCAGGTCTGGAGAACCAGGGTTTCGCTTCCGAAATCGCGGTAAATCCACGACGTATCGTCAGCATTCGTGACGACTGATTGCTGCACGACGTAGATATACTTTTTATCCAGGAAATACACCACGATTTCGTCGCCTGGCTTCATGCGGTTGAGAAGGTAAAACACTGCGTTGTAACGGGCGTAATTTGCGGGCGAATCCGTGGAATGCGCAAACAGAAAAATATTTTTCCCCTGGCCGGGAAAGTACGTACCGCGCGCGTGCGCCACGCCCTTGGTGAGCGCGGCCATGTATTCATTCTTGTTTTGCGTGGAAACGTTGGGGACGATGTTTGCTTTTGCGTCAATCTTCGGAATGAAAACCGAGAAATAGCTGGAAAGCCCGTGCGCCGCCGCTTCATCGCGGACCGCAGCCGCTTCGGTGTCCGCACTGTCGGCCACCACCACGGGTTCGCGTTGTTGCAGCTGATAGCGCAGTTCCACGAGTGCAACCGGGGTAAAAAGGAACGAGAGCACGCCCAGCGAAAACGCCATGAGCGCAACGCCCGCGGCCTGCGCGATTTTTTCCCGCCGGATTTTTTCGGGGTTTACCCACGCGGCGCCGCGGCTTCGCGCGTGATCGCGCCGGTATGAATACAGGACAGTGTTCATGGCACGTTTATGCCCGGAAGCGGCGCCGGATGTACCAGCCCAAGGATCCGGTCGCGAGCGTTAAGCCCGTTGCAACGTCCATGGGGAATCCGGTTTCCGGTAAATTCTTCGGTGCTTCAGCCCCCAGTACCTGCGGCGGCGTTGGTGTGGCGGTCGGGTACGGTGTACTTGTGGGCGTTGGCGTTGCAGTGGGACCCGGCGT
>CAYWVJ010000019.1:0-1525 GCA_964461825.1 uncultured Gammaproteobacteria bacterium | reverse complement strand
CGGCGTCGGGGTCGGCGTGGGAGTAGGAGTCGGTGTGGGAGTCGGCGTCGGGGTCGGTGTGGGTTTAGGTTGTTCCTCTTTTTTCTTGCCGCAGTTTGGGTTTCTGCCCTTGGTAAACCAGTGGGGTTTGCCGTCTGCGCCATAGCATTTTTCCTCAATCAGGCACCCTTCGTACACCTCGGTGCAATTGGTCATGCCTGACGGTTTGTTTTTAATATCTGTCGGAGCACGGCAGAGCCGGCCGATAGCGCATTTATCCCACGGGTTCTGTTTATTTTTTGCGGCAAAAACCGACGGGAAATCGGTGTATTTGGCGACTGCGTACGCGGCAAAAAGGATCGCGGTAACAATAAAAATCCCTGCCTGCAGTTTGGCGTTGTCTTTGTACATACTGTTCCCGGGCAGGGTTAGGCCGTAGGATAGCCCATAAAATTGGAATTGTCAATGAGAAGGTGTTACCGCAGTATCTGCCGAACGTCCGTTAGATATGAAAATATCACGGTTGCGGTAGGTATTCGCTCACCAGTATCATGAATAGTAACTGGTTGCTGCGTTCTTTTTTTAAATTTAAACGTATAGCTTCGGATAAGCGTTTCTGGGTCTTTGACTCCTGCTTTTAAATCATCTATCCATATTTGATAATCGCGTGCTAATTGTTTTGCAAGCGATGTTGGAGGATACGAAACGTTCATCGGAAGACTGGCTTCGTCACCATGATAAGCAAAAATATTCAATCCGTTACTTTTTACGACAGATCCTTTTATGATTTGATCGACAACACTTTCTACGCGGGCTTTCATTATATCCGCATACAAACGATCCGGCCACATTTCAGTCATTGGCGAATCATTTTCATGATAAAGCAACCGAATTTCCAAATTTGATGGCATAATAATAAGTTAGTATATCAAACTATCCTATAATAAGTCAAGAAGATCCTATCCACGTCAGCTTGACGTCCTGGGCGACGGCTTTTTTGGCGAGTTTCGTTGCGGCGTCGTACTGCCCCTGACGGATGAGTTCTTCCACGTTTTTGCCGATGGGCTGGACGATTTCCTCTTCATATTGTTTGAGAATCGGTGCAACAACCGGCGAAAGCTCAGGAATGACGTCATCCAGGTGCGCGACGGCGCGGTAGAGCTCCTCAAGGCTCATGCCGGGCCTGAGCGTGTCCAGCACCACCTGCGAGGCTTGTTGGGCGCGTTCTTCGGTCAGCGTGCCGTCGGCAAGTTTTGCCTTAATAAGTTCAACGACGTTTCGTTCTATCTGCTGGCGGATGTCATCGGGGGACATGAGTTTAGTATCGCGTATCGGGTGTCATGGATCAAGGGGAAAAAAGCGCGCGGCAGCCGTTAAGAAGTTTCGTAAATTTTTTCGGCGCAGGGTTGTCTATGCGGTCGCGGTAAAGGAATTTTTCCGCAGTTTTATTTCCTTCCGAGAGATATATTTGTACCTGGTTGGCATATCGCTGGACAAGAAGAGTTGCGGGGCCGTTTTTGAGTCGGATCGTCTGGCCAAGATCGCT
>CAYWVJ010000018.1:0-13284 GCA_964461825.1 uncultured Gammaproteobacteria bacterium | reverse complement strand
AGGCATCCGCGGCGGCAATGAGTTCCACCGCTCTTTTTTCGATATCCGTAAGAACGGTGCCGGGTTTTGCCATCGAGAGAAGCTCCTGAAGAATATTTCCCAGACGCATGCCGCCTTCGCGCATAATTTCCACTTCCCCGGGCGTCTTTAGATGAATCATATGAGTCCCCGGCGTTTAATTTCCGCAATAATGTCCGAAACGCTTTTTTCCACGGTATTATGATCCGTATCATATTCCCATGCGTCGGGTGTTTTTACCAACGGATCCGTTTTTCTGGTCATGTCCTGAATATCACGAAGGCGCGTATTTTCCAGCACTTCGTTAAGCGGCTTGATAATTCCCTGCGCTTTCCATTGCTCCCGCCGGCGGCGCGCGCGTTCCTCAAGCGGCGCGGTAAGGAAAATTTTCATCTGCGCATTGGGCAGCACGCGAGATGCAATGTCGCGGCCTTCCATGACCACGCTTTTGGATGCCGCGATGTGCTGCTGCCGTTCAACCATAATGCTGCGGACTTCGGGAATTTTGCTTATCAGAGGAACCGCCGCGTCGACGGTGGGCTCAAATAAATACTGCGTAACGTCTTCGCCGTTAACAAGAACTTTTACCGGATGACGACTGTCCGGGTGAGCCGGCGCGAGTTCTATCTTTAGTGATTCAAGCGTAGAAATAATTTGGTGAACATGTGCCTGCCCGATGTGGCGCTTCGCGCATTCATATGCAAGCGCCCGGTACATGGCACCGGTGTACACAAATGTTATCCCGAGTCTTTTGGCCAACTCCCGGGAAATATCGCTTTTACCGGCCCCGACCGGGCCGTCTATGGCTATTTGCAGTATGTCACTCATGTGTCCACTTCATAAAAAATCCGTTAATCTTAGTATACAATGCTTTCTTCCCGAAGGAATTGCGTACGATACCGTCTGCCTGTTTGAGACTTTCCCTGACGCGCAGTCCGCTTTTTTTGGAGCCCAGCGAATCCTCACGCCTTTCCTCACGTAAAAATTCCGTATACGATCGGCGGATCTGCTTATCCGTGGTTCTTCTTTCGGACAAACGAGCAAACCGGACGCTGGCCTGTGCCGTTACACCAAGTAAATGAAAATGTTTCTGTCTGCGAAGATACGCAATTTCCTGAATGTTTCTTATGCCGTCGATGACCGCCCGGACAATATTGTCTCTGCGGATCTTCTTCATCGCAAGACGCGCAAGAATATCGCCGCCGCGGCGCTCACGGATTTCGTTGCCGATTCGTTGGTACGTGAGCCGCGAGAAATCGGTCAGCCCCCGCGCGATAATTTCTTCTTTAATGAAATCAGAAAGAATTATGTGCGAAAATTTTCGTCTGACAAGATAATCGGCTATCGTTGTTTTCCCTGCTCCGGGCAACCCGACAATCCCAATAATACACAACGTGCTCTTCCTCATTTATGAAGATTCCGCATAATTGCCTGATGCACCGCTTCAACGCTTTGGTCGGCATTGATTTCCACAAGCACGCCTTTTTGCCGGTAATACTCAAGAACGTCTTTTTCGCCTGCTTTATATATTTCCAGCCTGCTTTTAATCCTCTCCGGTGAGTCATGAAGTTCTGAGCTTCCCGGATGAAGCGGACGTCCTCTTTTTATAAGACGGCGGTATGATTCTTCTTCGGACAAATCCAGATAAAAAACGACATCCACTTTATGTCCGTATTTGTCCAATTTATCATCAAGAAATTTTGCCTGATCAACATTCCGCGGGAATCCGTCCATAATCCAGTCTCCCTGCGCGTCATCTTCTTTCAACCGCCATTTCCACAGAACGAACATTTCCGCATCCGCGACGTATTTTCCCTCCTCAAGCGATTGCCGGCATACTTCCCCGATAATACCCTTATCATTTGCCGCTGCATCACGGACAAGATCGCCGGATGTAAGAATGGGGAAATGGGTTGCCTGACTTAATAATTTTGCCTGTGTTCCTTTTCCCGCTCCTTCCGGTCCGTAAAATACGATATGCATTAATCCTCCTATCCTTTAAGAAATCCTTCGTAATTTCTCATAACGAGTTGCGACTCAAGAGATTTCACCGTCTCCAGTACCACTGAAACGACGATAAGAACGCCGGTGCCGCCGATAAGAAGCGTGGTGAGACCCGTCATTTGCCGTGCCAACGACGGCATAACGGCAATCGCGCCCAAAAAGAGCGCGCCGGCAAGGGTTATGCGCGTGAGAATGTAGTTGAGATATGCGGCAGTTGACGCACCAGGGCGGATGCCGGGAATAAACCCGCCGTATTTCTGGATTTCCTCGGCGATCTTTTTTGGATTAAACGTAATTGCGGTATAAAAGTACGTAAATCCGATAACCAGAAGAAAATAGATGACGTTATACGACGCGCCGTTCGGATTAAATGCAGTTTGCAGGAATCGGCCCACCGGCGCAAATTGTTTTGTCTGCTGCAGAAATCCCCCGAGGAGCGACGGCAAAAGCACCAGCGATACCGCAAAAATGATGGGAATTACGCCCGCCTGATTGACGCGAAGCGGCAGGTAGGACGTATTTCCGCCGTACACCTTATTACTGCGGATCCGCCGCGCGTAGTGCACGGTAATGCGCCGTACGGCTTCGTTGACAAATACCGTCGCTGCGATGACGACGAGCGCCAGCACGGCAAATACAAGAATATTCGTAACTCCCTCCGCAGTCACCGTTGTTGCCGCTCTCCCCAGTGCAACGGGAAGCCTTCCGACAATACCGGCAAAAATAAGCAGCGATATACCGTTCCCCACGCCGTACTCGGTTATCATTTCGCCAAACCACATCGCAAGGATCGTACCCGCAGTCATCGTCACTACCATCGTCAGAATGGCAAACGGGTTTACCGTTGTGATAATGTTCTGGTTGCGCAGCAGCGCAATCATGCCTGCCGCCTGTACGGCCGCCAAAGGCACGGTGATAAGACGCGTGTACTGGTTGATTTTTTCCCTTCCGTATTCGCCTTCTTTCTGCAGTTCCTCAAGGCTCGGGAACACAATGGTGAGAAGCTGCAGAATAATGGATGCATTGATGTACGGGTTGAGTCCTAATGCCATGATCGAAAAATTAACAAGCGTGCCGCCGGAAAAAATATCCAGAAGTCCTAAAAATTGGTTTTGCGAAAAAAGTGCCGCGAGCTTTTGTGTGTCAACGGCGGGAATGGGGATGTGCGCAAATAACCGGAAGGCGATCATTATTCCTGCGGTAACCAAAATTTTCCGTCTGAGCTGCGGCGTATTCCAGCTATTGATAAGCGGAGCAAACAGTTTGTTCATCAGGAAATACTTCCACCGGCTTTTTCGACGGACCCGCGCGCATTTGCACTGACCGGCACGCGTACGTCCAGTTTCACCGCCAGTTTTCCGTTCCCCAGAATCTTTACGCGGGAAACGGCAGTGTCTATCATATGATATTTTGCGAGCGTTTCCAAGGTGACGACCGTACCGGCGGGAAGTGCGTTTAACCGCGAAACATCAATCGGGAATACGGTGAGCTTCCGGCTCTTGTTCCTGTCTTTACCGCGAAGAAGCGGCAGGCGTTTGATAAGCGAAAGCTGCCCTCCCTCAAATCCCGGCGGCATACTGTCACGCGCATTCTGTCCTTTGGTTCCTCGGCCGGACGTTTTTACTTTTCCTGACCCGTGTCCGCGGCCTACCCGTTTCTTTGACCGTGCAACGATTTTTATGAGTTTCATATCATTTTTAATTTCTTCAGCGCTTCCATGGTAGCGTATACATTCGATGCCTGGTTTTTGCTCCCCAGAATTTTACTCACCACATCACGGATGCCCGCCGCTTCGACAACCGCGCGGATCGCTCCTCCTGCAATGACGCCGGTCCCGGGAGGAGCCGGTTTAAGCAGAACTTTGGCCGCTCCGCGCTTCACGCGCACTTCAAAGGGTATGGTCGTCCCTTTCATCGCAACCGTAAACATGTGGCGCGACGCGTATCCGACTGCTTTTTTCACGGCGGACGAAACG
Organism: uncultured Gammaproteobacteria bacterium; assembly: GCA_964461825.1. GTDB lineage: Bacteria > Patescibacteriota > Microgenomatia > UBA10105 > UBA927 > XYB1-FULL-47-11. Next base: position 9,287 of record CAYWVJ010000018.1, on the reverse strand, counting down.
TCCGGAGCTCCGCCCAATCCTACGCCGACCTTACCCTTTTTGTCGCCGACGACGGCAAGTACGGAAAACGCTATTTTATTGCCGCCCTTTGTTTTTTTGGACACGCGGTTTACCTGAACGATTTTTTCTTCAAGGCCGCTCGTATTCCTCTGTAGCTGTCTCATATGTGTAATCCTCCCTCCCGCGCGCCGTCTGCAATTGCCGCAATGACGCCGTGATACCGGTAACCGCCGCGGTCAAATACCGCCGTTGTAATCTTTTTTGCCTGGGCCGCTTTAGCAACTGCAAGCCCGAGTTCTTTCCCGACTTGTTTCGTTTTCCCTTTTTTCATCGCGGATGCGATGGTAATTCCCGCTACGTCATCAATAAGCTGCGCGTATATTCGTGTGTGCGACCGAAATACGGAAAGCCGCGGCCGCGCAGGCGTACCCGAAACTTTCGCACGGATCCGCGCTCTTCGTTTTGCCCGCAATATGTGTCTGTCTCTCATACGTTATTTTGCCGCCCCACCGGGCGCGCCTCCGACTGCTTTCACCGCTTTCCCTGCTTTCTTGCGTATGTGCTCACCCTGATATTTTATACCTTTCCCTTTGTACGGTTCAGGCGGCTTGACCGCACGGATTTTTGCAGCCACTTCTCCCACGAGCTGTTTGTCTGCGCCGCTTACCGTGATTTTTCCTTCGTTTACCGTAAATTGGATGCCGGCCGGCGGATGCATCACGACCGGATGCGAAAACCCGACGGTAAGCGTGAGATCCGTACCCGTCACGGAAGCCCTAAATCCCACGCCGGAAAGCTCCAGCGTCTTCGTCCATCCGCGCGAAACACCGGTAATACAATTGGCCAGTTGTGCGCGTACGTATCCGTGCAGCGCCCTGTACCGTTTATCCTCACGGCTGCGCGCCACCGCTGCCGTATCGCCCGTCAGCGCAATGTTGATGCCGGCCGGAAGCCCCATCGAAAGTTCTCCTTTAGGGCCTCTTACCGAAACTGCCGTATCCGACTTCGTGACGGTTACGTCTTTCGGAATCCTGATGATTGCGTTACCGATTCGTGACATACGTTTACCAAATTTTACACAACAGTTCTCCGCCGATTCCTTTTTTCTTCGCTTCTTTTCCCGTCATAAGGCCGGCGGGCGTCGAGAGAATTGCCACACCCATTCCGCCGACGACCGTAGGAATGGTAGATTTGTTGACATACCGCCGCAGACCCGGTTTGCTTATCCGCTGGACGTCGGTGATGACCGACTGTTTCACGCCGATGCGCAGCATCGCCCGCGGATCGCTGCCGATTTTTTCAACCGACGCAATGTAGCCTTCGCGAAGGAGTATATCTCCCAACGCTCTTTTGAGTTTTGAGTACGGCAGCTCGATCGCGGTTTTGCGGGCGAGTGACGCATTTTTTATTTGTATGAGCATGTCGCCGATCGGATCTGTAACCATACGTGTCTCCTTACCAAATTACCAAGATGCTTTTATAACTCCCGGGAGTTCTCCCTTGTGAGCAAATTTTCTAAAACAGAGCCGGCAAATACCGAACTTCCGCATGTAACCCCGCGATCTCCCGCACATCGAACAGCGGTTGCGGAAGCGTACGCGGTACTTTTGTTTTCTGGTAAATTTCGCAATGTCAGATTTCTTTGCCATATGGTACCCCCAACCGTGTTAACATTTTTTTTGCGTCTTCGTCATTTTCTGCAGTCGTGACAAACGTTATTTCAAATCCGCGCGTCTTATCAATCATGCTGTAGGGCAGTTCCGGAAAAATGCTCTGCTCCGTCATGCCGACGGTGTAATTACCTTTCCCGTCAAATCCTGTGTTCGGCAATCCGCGGAAGTCGCGTACCCGCGGAAGCGCGATGCGTATGAATTTGGCAAGAAAATCATACATGCGCGCACCCCGCAGTGTTACCCGCAGGCCTACGATGTCACCCGCACGCAGCTTAAACGTCGAAATTGCCCGCTTTGCGCGCGTGATCTGGGGTTTTTGTCCGGCGATGACGGACAATTGTTTACCCATCACCTCGATAACTTTTTTATCCGCTATTGCTTCGCGTCCGATGCCGCAGTTGATGACGATTTTGACGAGTCTTGGCACTGCCATGCGGTTAACGCCGGCCTTCAAAAATTCCGGTACGATGGTCTTCTGATAAAATTCCTGTAATTCGTGCATAGATTACACTACCTGTTCACATTTTTTACACATGCGTTCTTTTGCTCCCTTAATTATCCGGTACCCTATGCGCGTTACCTTGCCGCATTTCGGGCACACCAGCGCAACTTTCGCACTGTCGATAGGTTTGATGATGTCGGCAATGCCCGCCGGATGCTGTTCATCCCGTTTTTTTCTGTGGCGTTTAAATACGCCGACGCCTGCAACGACCACCGCGTGCGCTTTGGGTAATACGCGCTCCACGGCGCCCTTTTTCCCTTTATCTTTACCGACTGTCACGATTACCTGATCGCCTTTTTTAAATTTCATGCGTTACCAGACCTCCGCTGCCATGCTGACAATTTTATCAAACCCTTTATCCTTAAGTTCCCGTGCTACCGGACCAAACACCCGTGTACCGCGGGGATTTTTATCTTTCTCGTTGTCAATGACCACGCCCGCGTTATCGTCAAAACGGATGTACGACCCGTCAGCCCTCTTGTGTTCCTTGTGTACCCGCGCGATCACGACTTTGACAAGTTCATCGTCTTTCACGATTCCCTGCGGGTCGGCTTTTTTTACAACACACTGCACGATGTCTCCGAGATGTGCAAACTTCTGTTTCGATGCGCCGTAAATATGCACGACAGACATAAGCTGCACTCCCGAATTGTCCGCTGCTACCACTGTTGTTCTCCGTTGAATCATATTATGTTTCCTTCGATACCACGACAAAATGTTTCGTACGGCTCACCGGCCGGCAGGACGCGATCTTTACCGTGTCGCCGACCGCAAGCGTAAGCGACGCATTGTGTGCGGCCAATCTTCGCGTACGCGCAACTGTCTTTCTATATAACGGGTGCCGGTAATGGTGCGCAATTGCCACGATAACCGTCTTGGGATTTTTTGCTGACACCACCCGACCGGTCAGCGATCTGTGTTTTATTTCGTCTTTATTCATGCGTCAACTCCTTTTGCCGGATAAGTGTTTTTATTACGGCAATTTTCTGCCGCAGCGGTTTTCCTTCGCGGACATTTTTTATCTGTTTGGCAAATTTACCCGTTTTCAAAATGACGAGCGCATTCCGGGCGTCAGCAAGAACTTTCACAAGCTCTTCTTTTTTCATCCCCTGCAGTGTTTGTTTTTCCTTTTTTTTCATAGTTAGTTTTTTTCGACGAACTGTGTACGAATCGGCAACTTTGCCGCTGCCAGCCGTAACGATTCTGCTGCCGCCTCACGCGTAATGCCGCCCATCTCAAACAAAACCCTGCCCGGCCGGACAACGGCAACGTATTCATACACATCGCCTTTACCGCTTCCCATGCGGGTTTCCGGAGGTTTTTTGGTAACCGGTTTATCGGGAAATATCCGGATCCATACCCTGCCTCCCCGCTGTGTGTAGTGCGTAAGCGCACGACGCGCCGCTTCTATCTGGCGACTCGATACCCATCCTGCGGTTGTTGCCTGCAGACCGAACTCTCCGAAATCCACGTTTGAACCCCGCACAGAAATGCCGGTTCGTTTTCCTCTGAACGTTTTGCGATGTTTTGCTCGTTTTGGTGCTAACATACTCAAATTTATTTCTTACAGATCCATACTTTTACGCCGATATATCCCGATTTCGTAAGCGCCGGAACCATGGCATAATCCACGTCTTCCCGCATGGTTGATAACGGCACCGTCCCCGCCTGAAATTTTTCACGCCGGTGAATTTCCGCACCGTTAATACGGCCCGATAAAAGAACTTTGACGCCGCGTGCGCCTGCCGTAAGCGCCCGTTCTACGGCAGCATTGCATACGCGTTTGAACGGCATGCGTTTAATAAGCTGATCCGCGATATTCGTTGCAACTAACTGCGCATTGAGATTCGGCTCTTTCACCGGTTCCACCGCAACTTCGACTTTCGATCTGCCTGCTTCCTGCGATTTTTTGGGGCGCAACTCATAGGGATTTATCGGACCGGCCCCGCTCATTACAATGTTTTCAATGTACTTTTTGAGATCCTCAAGACCGGATCCGCCGCGTCCGATAACAATGCCCGGCCGGGAAACGTGCAGCGTAATTTTAACTTTGTTGATCGACCGTTCGATGTCTACCGCCGCAAGACCGGCGCTTTTGAGTCGCGCAAACAGCAGTTCCCGGATTTTTGCGTCCGACAACAGAAGCTCTTTATAGCGCCTGTCATCGGCAAACCAGCGGGATCCCCACGTAAATGTGGTTCCCAGCCGAAAACCCTTTGGATTAACTTTTTGTCCCATGCGTATCCTCCAAAATAACCCGTATGTGCGTCATTCTCTTTTTGTATGCGTGCGCCTGTCCGCGTGAAACTGCGTGCCAGCGTTTCATCACCGGTCCGCCCATGATTTCAATCGTCTTAAACTGCAGATTTTTCCCGTCAACTCCTTTTTGTTTCGCGTTTGCCATGGCAGACGCGATCGTTTTCGTAAGCGGACCCGCTGCGTTCTTCGTTGCAGTAGCAAGCGCAGACAACGCGGCAAGCGGCGATAACCGCCGTATTGCATCCGCAACGAGCCGAACCTTGCGGGTCGAAATTCTTACATATTTTGTCGTTGCCTGATATTCCATAATAATTTGTGCTTTTACACACATCGAATGTGTGTTAGCTTCACACATTCGATGTGGAATGTGTGGAATGTTTTTATTTTATGTTTTTTCCATCGTCCGTTTCGTAACCTGTCCGTGTCCGCGAAATATTCTCGTCGGCGAAAATTCTCCAAGCCGGTGCCCGACCATTGCTTCCGACACAAACACCTCAATGTGCGTCCGGCCGTTATGCACCGCAAACCGGTGGCCGACGAAATCCGGAGCGATCTGGCTGGCGCGCGCCCACGTCTTTATGGGCGAACGGTCGCCGCTTGCTTTTTGCTTATTCACTTTCGCAAGTAATTTCGGATCTATGTACGGACCTTTTTTGCTGCTTCGCGCCATATGATTATTTTCTCCTCTGAACAATAAACTTGTTGCTGTACTTCCTTTTTTTCCGTGTTTTTAATCCCAGCGTATGCTTGCCCCACGGGCTCTTGGGCGAACTCATGCCGATACCCGACCGGCCCTCCCCGCCGCCGTGCGGATGGCTTCGCGGATTCTGTGCAACACCCCGCACCGTCGGCCGAATCCCCATGTGCCGGCTTCTGCCGGCTTTGCCGATCACGCGGTTTCGCCAGTCAACGTTTCCCAATTGCCCTACCGTTGCACGGCTTTTTGCGTCAAAAATCCGTATTTCCCCGGAGGGAAGTTTCAATTGTACCGCATTTCCTTCCGCGGACAAAACTGTCGCCGCCGATCCGGCGCTTCTCACTATCTGCGCACCGCTGCCGGGTTTTATTTCCACGTTGTGCACGAGCGTGCCCACGGGTATCGCCCCAAGCGGCATGCTGTTGCCGGGTTTCACGTCTACCTTGTCTCCCGAAACAACCGCAGCCCCGACGGTCAGTCCGACGGGTGCCAGAATGTACCGCTTTTCTCCGTCGCCGTACGAAAGCAGCGCAATTTGCGCCGAGCGGTTCGGATCGTATTCAATGGCAGTAACTTTGGCGGGAACGCCTGTTTTGTCGCGTCTCCAGTCAAGCACCCGCAGATACCGCTTGTGCCTTCCGCCCTGATGGCGTGCCGTCACGTGGCCGGCAACGTCCCTGCCTGATTTCTTTGGCAAAATAACCGTTAAACTTTTTGGTGTTGAGTATTCCATACGTTATTTGGCCGGTTTCTCTTCAACGTTTGGTTCAGGCTCCTTCGTTACTTCAAACGCGTCAATTTTCTGACCGGATTTAAGCATGACCAGCGCCTTTTTCCAATCGGATTTTTTCGTCATCGTCATGCGTTTGCCCGAACGGCGCATCTTCCCGTGCATCGAAATCGTGCGCACCGCAACAACGTTCACGGCATACAGTTTCGCAATGTCACTGGCGATATCTTCTTTTCGTGCGCGGACGTCCGCCGCAAACGTATACCACCCGCGGCCGGCAAGGCTCAATGATTTTTCCGTAATAATCGGCCGACGGATATGCATAATCAACCTTTCAGTTCTCCGATGGATTCTTTCATAAATACGATTTTTTGATGAGAAAATATGCCGTACGCATGCAAATCTGACGTGCGGAGAATGTCGACGTTCGGAAGATTACGGACCGAACGGACGACGAGTTTTGCCTCTTTCGGAACGACGAAAAGCGTACTGCCCGCGGCGCCGATTGCACCGAATGCCTTTGCCATCGTTTTGGTTTTTGGCTTGGCATCGGCGAAACCGGAAACCACAACGATATTTTTTTCCTGATATTTCTGGGAAAGCGCGCTTATGAGCGACGCACGTTTCATTTTTTGCGGCATGTGCAGACTGTAATCGCGCGGCTTCGGACCGAACACGATGCCGCCGCCGACAAATATCGGTGCGCGGATAGCCCCGTGCCGTGCGCGGCCCGTTCCCTTTTGTTTGTAAATTTTCCGCGTTGAACCTTCCACCTCGCCGCGGGTTTTGGTGCTTGCATTGCCCGCGCGCTGATTTGCCCGGTATACGCGCACCGCCTGTGCGATGAGCTGCTGATTTGGTTTTTGGCCGAAATATTCAGCCGGCAGGGTAATCGATCCGGCGCTTTTTCCGTCCATTCCGACGACGGTAGCCCGGATGCTTTTTGGTGCTGATGGTATTTTTTTTACCGGCATACTTATCCTTCTTTTGTGATGACTAACAGTCCTCGGCGTGCTCCCGGAATTAACCCCTGCACGGTTACGATGTTTTTTTCCGCATCCACTGCAACTACGTTTATCCTTTTTACCGTCACGCGGTCGCCGCCCATTCTGCCCGCCATCCGTTTACCGCGGTAGACGCGGCCGGGCGTCGTCGTCTGACCGATGGATCCCGGGGCGCGCTGGCGGTCGGACTGACCGTGGGTTTTGGGGCCGCCGGCAAATCCGTGCCGCTTGACCACCCCGGCAAATCCTTTCCCTTTAGAAGTTCCCGTGATCGCAACTTTATCTCCCACCGCTAATACATCCCCGACTTTTATTTCTTTTCCCAGCGACAGGTCATTCGGGCTGCTTACGCGAAATGAGCGCAAAAAACGGAGCTTTTTATCTAGCCCCGCTTTTTTTATGTGTCCGGTTTCCGCTTTTGAAATATTTTTAATGTTGCCGAAACCGAGCTGAATGTGCGTATCGGTTTTCTGCGTTACCCAGCACGGACCCGCAGTTATCATCGTAACCGGAATTCGTTTTCCGGCTTCAGTAAACTGCTGTGACTGGCCAATTTTGTAACCCAATAGTGCGTTCATCATAAAAAAATCCCCCGCCTGTGACGGGGGAAACCCCTATCTTCCAGACTTTCCCCGCGGCGCGAGGAAGTATCTACATTTTAATTTCTACGTCTACTCCTGCCGGCAAATCCAAGTGCATAAGCTGGTCAATCGTCTTATCCGTCGGCTCGATGATATCAATCAGACGCTTGTGCGTTTTGATCATAAAATCTTCCCGGGAATTGCGGTCAATGAAAGGACTGCGCGCCACATTGTAATGTTCGCGGTCGGTAGGGAGCGGCACCGGTCCCACGACTTTAGCGCCGGTCCTCACGGCCGTATCCAAAATTTTCTGACAGCAGTCGTCAATGATCCTGCTGTCGTAGGCTTTGAGCCTGACCCGTATGCGTCCTTTCGGCATAGTAAACCTTTCGGTTCAATAAACTCTTAAAGAGCGTCTGTCTTTTTACGCGATGATTTTTATTACCGCTCCGGCTCCCACCGTGTGGCCTCCCTCGCGGATGGCAAACCGCATGCCTTCCTCAAGAGCAACCGGCACGATAAGTTTTACCGTCATTTTCGTGTTGTCGCCCGGCATGACCATCTCAACTCCCGTGGGAAGCGCGACTTCACCCGTTACATCCGTCGTGCGGATGTAAAACTGCGGCCGGTATCCGGTGAAAAACGGCGTGTGCCGTCCGCCTTCTTCTTTGGCAAGGACATACACCTGCGCTTCAAACTCGGTGTGCGGTTTAATCGATCCGGGCGCTGCAAGCACCTGTCCGCGCTCGACCTGATCTTTTTCGACGCCGCGAAGCAGTATGCCGACGTTGTCGCCTGCCTGACCTTCGTCAAGAAGTTTTTTGAACATCTCGACGCCGGTCACAACCGTTGACTGCGTCGGCTTAATGCCGACGATTTCGATCGTGTCGTTGACTTTCACGCGTCCGCGCTCAATCCGGCCGGTAACGACCGTACCGCGGCCTTTGATCGAGAAAATATCCTCGATCGGCATGAGGAACGGTTTGTCCAGATCCCTGGTCGGCGTCGGAACGTATTCATCCACCGTATCCATAAGCTGCTGGATAGCTTTTTCCGCTTCCGCGTCGCCCTGGAGCGCCTTGAGTGCGCTGCCGCGGATAACCGGTACCTTGTCACCCGGGAAACCGTATTTGGTCAAAAGCTCGCGGACTTCCATTTCCACAAGATCCAGAAGCTCTTTGTCAGACACCATGTCGCATTTGTTCATAAATACGACAATCGCGGGCACGTTCACCTGTTTAGCAAGCAGGATGTGCTCGCGGGTCTGGGGCATTGGGCCGTCCGGCGCCGATACCACCAAAATGGCGCCGTCCATCTGGGCGGCACCGGTAATCATGTTTTTAACGTAATCTGCGTGTCCCGGCGCGTCGATGTGTGCGTAGTGCCGTTTTGCCGTCTCGTATTCTGAGTGGTGGATGTTGATGGTAACGCCGCGCGCTTTTTCTTCCGGAGCGCTGTCGATTTCTTCGTATTTTAAGGCTTTTGCCATGCCGGCTTTTGCCAGAACGTGCGTAATAGCAGACGTAAGAGTCGTTTTGCCGTGGTCAACGTGCCCGATGGTTCCGATGTTTAAATGCGGTTTGTTTCGATTAAACTTTGCCTGATCTGCCATACAGCCTCCTTATTAAAACGACTACAAATAATAGCTACCCAAAAATAGCTTCACGGGTATTGTACCACAGGCTACAGAAGCTTGACAATAGGTGTAATAAAGTTTGGCATTTGAGGATTATTTCCGCGCAGGGGATGATTTATAGGCCGCTTCAACGAATGTGGTGGTGAGGTGCCGCCACCCACAGCATAATTACCAGTCATTATTGAAAATCCTCGGCCTGCATCAA
>CAYWVJ010000017.1:13934-15157 GCA_964461825.1 uncultured Gammaproteobacteria bacterium | reverse complement strand
ATCTGATTGCTTTAGAGAAACGCCAAAATGCGCGGTTTGCCACGAAGGATGATCTCAAGGATCTGCGTGAACAAATTACCGATGACATTGACGGAAAACTGAAGTCCCAAAAACGGGAAATTCTGGAAGAAATGGATGTAAAATTGGGTAAACAAAATGAAGATATCGTCAAAGACGTTGCAGACTACATTGACGATGCGATTGTTCCGCTTTTGGATACCCACGATAAACGGATCGATCGCCTTGAGAAAAAAGTTGGTGTATCGTCCGCCGTTACCGCCTGATGCTCACCGTCGTCTCAAATGTACTGCGGGCCGCGGCAAACGCGCTTGTCGTGGCGCCCAGCTGCACCAGCGTAAAGCGGATCGTGAGCGGTGAGGCAATACCGTTACTGTCCGGACAGGAAAATATAAGCGTACTGTCGTCGCACCCCGGCGAGCCGGAATCCGAAATGGTCACGTTTGCGCTCGTAAGATAACGTATGCCGGTGCTCGAAACCGATGCAATGCGTGCGGCAGTACCGTCTGAAACGCACGCATAGGTAATGCTGTTATTATTCGCGTCCGTAATAAGCGCACTCGTCGTACTGGTTGCGCCCAATTCACAAAAACCGGGAATGGATGTTGACGCGCGGATAGCCCGTTCCATGCTGTCCAGTGCAAATTCACCGTTTTGTTTGACGTCGGAAACAAGTCCTGTTTTGGTATTCACCCGCGTCGTAGTAAAAAGAACCTGCACGATAAGCGTTGTTGCGACGGCAAGGATTCCGACGGAAATCAAAATCTCGAGTAGTGTAAAACCGTTTTTCATCGCCACTGCGTAAGGTCTGTTGTCAGTGTAACAGCTTTGTTGGGAGTTGCGATAACGTCACCCCAGCTGACGGTAACCGTAACGCGCATGCGTTCCGACGTCTCGCTGCCGGCGTTCAGAAGTTCCAGAGTCATACTTCGGATGTACTGATTGCCGACGTTCGGGGTTGTGCACGATTGGGCAGCAATAAATTCGTTATCGTCGCCGACACAATAGGTGTTAGCCACCGCCCCCAGCGCGGCAAACGCAAGCCACCCTTCGTCCCTGCGCTGTCGCGCCAGTTCAACGCCTTCCTGTGCGTATTTAACGGCTGTTGTCCGCAGCGTGCTGTCCTGCGCCCGCGAGAGCGACACCGATGTCCCGGCAATAATACCGGTAGCAAGCACCACGACGATGCCGATAATGACGACCAT
>CAYWVJ010000017.1:6702-13834 GCA_964461825.1 uncultured Gammaproteobacteria bacterium | reverse complement strand
TATAACGTCGCTGACAACCCCGGAGATCGATACGGTAAGCTGTATACTTTTTCCCGCTCCGCTTAGCGTGATCGTCTGCTCTGCCGACGAGCCGTTGTTAACCGCGTAAAATATTATGGGTGACGGCACCGGGGAAAATCGTACCGCGGCAGGAAGCGTGTACGATGCCGTAGCCCCAGCAGCCTGCGTCGTTCCGCCCACAATGCAAACCGCCGACGACGTGTACGATGACGGCGAGGGGAAATTCACCTCGTAGCCCACGAGCGTATCGCACCCTTCGGGTTTTACGCCGCTGATTGCCGCGGCACTGGCTGCCCGAAGGTTTGCTTTTAAGGTCGCTGCCGCCTGCCGCAACACCTGGCTATTGGTAAATCTGTTGTAGCCGGCAACCAGCGTGCCGGTAAGGATGAGCAGTACCGCAACGCTCACCATAAGTTCAATGAGGGTAAAACCTTGGACTCGCATATTAAGGATTGCGTAACCCGTAACTGCAGTTTGCCGGAAGCGTAACTCCCGAACAGTCGTTTTTTGCATTTACGGCCTCAACCGTGCCGCAGATGCAGTACCCGTAGTAGGGCGGCCCGGAGCCTGTCGGCGAGAAGTAATACGGAACGACAACCTGCGGTGAACTTTTCGGATCTGAGGGAATGGACGGAAGATACGTCGGAACGAGTGACGCATTCAATGTCGAAAGCGTCTGAAAACTGGCGCTTGTCCCCGGATAAGAACCGTTATCCGACCGGTACATTTCAAGCGCACTTCGTACCTGCTCCAGATCGCTTATCCGTTTTGCGTCGCGCGATCGTTTGTTGATGGACGTGTACGACACCACGCCGATGGCCGTAAGGATTGCGATAATTGCAACCGAGATAAGAATTTCGATGAGCGTAAATCCCCGTTTGTTCATTGCAGATTTTTTACACAGTAAAGCCCGTTATAGCCCGAAGGCGCGGTGCTGCCGCTGCAATCCGACGGTACGTTTCCTGAGGCCGCAAACTCCGTTCCCGCGCAGAAACAGTAGCTGTCGCTCGCACAGCGGCTCCAGCCGGCGGCAATCGACGGGTAGGGGATAGCGCTGCCGGGGTCAGAGGGATATCCGCCGGGCAAATATTTTCCCGACATGACGCCCAGCGTCGGGGTAACCGCGTATGCACACGTTGCCGGATAATTTGAGGCGTTATCGGCAAAATACTGTTCAAATGCGTTCTGGACTGCTTTCATGTCGTTTATTCGCCTCGTGTCGCGGGTTTTTTTCTGCGCAGTGGCATAGGATGCCGCGGCAACGGACGTCAAAATGCCTATAATGGCAATAACGACCAGAAGTTCCATAAGAGAGAAACCACGGTTCCCAAAATCAAAAACGGCCCGAACGCTATTTTGCTTTTCCATCCTTTTTTCCCCGCTAGCATCAGTATGACACCCACTGCTGCACCGGTCAAGAATGCGGCATAGACCGCAACGATAATCCGCGGATATCCCAAAAACAGCCCGAGTACCGCCGCGAGTTTTACGTCACCGAAGCCCATCCCGCGGCCGCGTGTAACGAACCACAGCATATAAAAAAATGCGCCGGCGGCAAGCGCTGACAGAAAATGCGGCCCCACGACAAGCGCGTTTGCCGCTGCGGCAAGAAGCATGCTGTCGGGAATAATCTGGGTGGTAAAATCCGCGATAAAAATGACCAGAAAACTCGAAAATAGCACCCAGTACTGCGCTGGAAGCATAACAAACGCGGCGCCGGTAATAAGTTCAATGAGCGGGTACCGGAGGGAAAGTTTTTTGCGGCATCTGCGGCAGCGGCCGGCCTGCAGCACAAACGAAACTACCGGAATAAGCTCGTACCACCGGAGCGGCTTTTTGCAATAATCGCAGTGCGACCTGCCCCAGAAAACCGATTCGTCGCGCGGCAGCCGGTCAGCCAGCACGTTGAGAAAAGACCCCACGCACAACCCGAGAAGAAAAAAAATAAGGACGGTCATCATTTATTCGATGCACCAGTAGCAGTCGTCAGACCCCGGGGGCGTTGCGCTTTTACAATTCAGAGTTCCGGCTGCTGGCGTCCCGTCCTGCTGATACTTGGTATTGGGATCTGCCTGAAACGATTTTGACGTGGGTTTGTAACAGACTGCAACGGTACTGTTGGCGGCACTCCCTGTCACAAAAACCTTCGCAAGATTTGCCGCCTGGATCGTGTTGAAATCGGTCCGCAGCTCTCCGGCTGAGGCCATGTTGGCAATTGACGAAACCATCGGCTCGGCGCTCAGGGCAGTTTTACCGGGATCGGCCAAGCCCTGCCACGGCATCTGGTTTTTTACCGAATAATACCGGATAACCGCGGTCTGTACCTGATTGACTAAATCCCGTACGCCCGTGTCCGCGCCTTTTTTGAGCTGTTCAAACGGGTCGATGGCACCGATTAAGCCCACCGCAAGCGCGCCAAGAAGGGCAATGACGATAAGAAGTTCAATGAGCGTAAAGCCCCGCTTCATACTATATGTAGTGTTGCATTATTTAATCTGGCTTGTCAAGCTATAGATCGGCGTAATCACCGATATGACGATAAATCCGACGCCAAGCCCCAATATTACCATGATGATGGGTTCGATTGCCGCAGTTAATCCTTTCACTAAATTTTCCGATTCGGTCTGAAAATAATGCGAGAGTTTCATGAGCGTGTCGTCGAGTTTGCCGGTTTCTTCGCCGACTTTCATCATCTGCGATACGATCGCCGGAAACACCGGATATTGGCTGAACGTTTCCCCCAGCGGAAACCCTTTTTCCACTTTTTTGGAAATTTCCCCGATCGCGTCGCGGAACAGCACGTTACCCAGCGAATTCTTGAGAATCGAAAGCCCCTCGAGGATGTGGATGCCGGATGCGATAAGCATGGAAAGCGTACGCGTAAATTCCACGAGAATGATCTTCTTCTGGAGCTCGCCGAACAGCGGAAGTTTGAGAATGAGCGCGTCAATCGCGCGCTCGCCCAACGCGGTTTTGCGCCACCTGCCGAATCCGATCACCCCTGCGATCGTACCCAGAATGATAAGCCACCAGAATTTTACAAAAAATCCGGAGAGCGCGATTAAGAACTGCGTGGTCCACGGAAGCTTAATGTTCATGTCCCTGTACAAATCAGTCAGTTTCGGCACGACGACCGTCATCATGACGAAAATGACACCGACCATGCCGATAAGTATAATCACCGGGTAAATAAGCGCGCCCGTCACTTTTCCGCGGAAATCGCGTTCGGCTTCCAGCGTCTCGGCAAGCCGCGTCAAAACCTGATCGAGCGTTCCCGAGGATTCGCCGGCGCGCACGAGCGCGATGTACGTGCCGGGAAAATAACGCGGATATTTGGAAAGCGCGTCGCCTAAATTGCCGCCGCTGACAATCTGATGCTCAATGTCCACCAGAACGTCGGCAAATACCTGATTGGTCGACTGCGTGCGCAGAATCGTCAGTGCATCGGGTATGGACAAACCCGCAACCACCATCGTTGACATCTGCCGCGTAAAGTTGACGATGTCGTTAAAGCTGACCCGCTTGAACCGCTGTTCAATCGATGCAAAATTCAATTGTCCTTTTGACTCGGCAACGGACACGACGAACAGCTGCTTGTCGTGTAAGAGTCTGGCGGCAACCGAGACGCTCGGGGCATCAACAAGACCGGTTACGATCTGTCCCTGGAGACTGCGTGCTTTGTATTGAAATATTGCCATAAAGACATCACATCCGTTTAAGAAGCCTCGACAGTTCCTCAGGCCGCAGCGCGTAACTTATCGCGACGTCCTGGTTGATTTTTCCGGCGCGCACCGCAGCGGCCAGCGCCGTTTCGAGACTCATCATCCCCAGTTCCGCCGACGTCTGGATGATGTTGTCAATAAGATGCGATTTCCCGTCACGGATGGTCGTCCGAACCGCCGGCGTGCCGATCATGATTTCCGAAACCAGCAGTCTGCCGCCGGAAACAGCGGGAACAAGCCGCTGCGACAATACGCCTTCGATAACGGCAGACAGCTGCAGACGGATCTGCACCTGCTGCGTCTCGGGAAATACGTCAACGATGCGGTCGATAGTCTGCGCCGCGGAATTGGTATGGAGCGTGGCAAAGACCAGATGTCCGGTTTCCGCGATCGTCAGCGCTGCCTGGATCGTCTCAAGATCCCGCATCTCACCGACAAGCACGACGTCCGGATCCTCCCTGAGCACCGACCGAAGGGCAACGCTCCACGAATGCGAGTCTTCATGCATTTCGCGCTGGGAAATGATGGAAAGTCCGGGCGGATATACGTATTCAATCGGGTCCTCGATGGTCACGACGTGCAGCGCACGCGTCTGGTTTATGGTCTGTATCATGGAGGCAAGCGTCGTGGATTTACCGTGGCCGGTGGGACCCGTAACGAGAATAAAGCCCTGCCGCAGTTTGACAAACTCGTTTGCTATTGCGGGGATGTTAAGCTCGGCAAACGTGCCGATTTTGTCCGGAATGAGACGGAAATCCGCGGCCGCGGATCCTTTTTGGTAATAGGCGTTGGCGCGGAACCGGTTTTTCCCAAACGCAACCGAATAATCGATTTCCTTATTGGCAAAATATAATTCCTTTTCCGCCGGGGTAAATGTCGCGGTAACGAGCGATTCCGTGTCCTGACCCGTAAGCAGCGTCGTACCGCCGACCGGCACAAGCTTTCCCGCAATCCGCAGCATCGGCGGGTAGCCGACGATAAGATGCAGGTCCGACGCCGAAAGGCGTATGGCTTCGGTGAACAATTGTTGTATGTCCATAGTAAATAAATCTGCGATTCAATCCTGTGCCACGCGCAGCACTTCCTCGATGGTCGTCGTGCCTTCAATCGCTTTTACGTACCCGTCCTGTTTCATCGTAATCATGCCTTCGCGCACCGCAACTCCCTGAATATCTTCCATGGACGCGCGGCTGCTTATAAGTTTACTCACTTCACTGGTTACCGGCAAAACTTCAAAAATACCGATGCGCCCGAGGTACCCGCTTCCGGAACAGGAGGCGCACGTCTGGCCGTTCACCTTGCCGGTCCCGCGGTAGAGTTTCACGGGCTTGTCTGCCGGAAACAACGGGCCCAGCACGTCTTTGATATCTTTTTTCACCGCGTCATCGGGGTCGAATTCCTCTTTACAGGTAGGGCAGACTCTGCGCGCGATACGCTGACCCACTACCGCGTTTAACGATGAAACGATAAGAAACGGCTCCGCGCCAAGATCCAAAAGCCTGGGGATCGCACCCGCGGCGTTATTCGTGTGCAGCGTGGAAAACACCAGATGCCCGGTTAACGCGGCCTGAATGGCAAGTTCCGTGGTCTCGCGGTCGCGCACCTCACCCACGAGGATGATGTTCGGGTCCTGGCGAAGAAAACTCCGCAGCCCCGTGGCAAACGTCAGCCCTGCCGCGGGATTTATCTGCACCTGGTTGACGCCGGCGATTTCGTACTCGACCGGATCTTCAAGCGTCACGATGTTGACGCGCGCGTTGTTGAGTTTGGATAAAACCGCATACAGCGTCGTCGTTTTACCGGAACCCGTAGGCCCGGTCACGAGAATAATGCCGTGCGGCCGCGCGATATTTGCCTCGAGATTATTGAGCGCCAGCCCCCGAAGCCCGAGCTCCGGCATGGTCGGGATGCCGCCGGATTTTTTAAGAAGCCGCATGACGATTTTTTCGCCGTGCACGGTGGGAAGGCTCGATACGCGAAGATCCACTTCCGCGTCTCCCATCTTAAAATTAAACCGGCCGTCCTGCGGTACGCGTTTCTCGTCAATTTTCATGTCCGCCAGAATTTTGATGCGCGAAACCACTGCGTCGTGCAGCCGTTTGGGAAGCACCAGCCGTTCCTGCAGAATGCCGTCCACGCGGTAGCGGATCCTCGTGTCGCCGGTCTGCGGCTCGATGTGCACGTCTGAGGCGCGAAGCCGTATGGCCTGCTCGAGCGTTGCCGACACGATCTGCGCGATGGGCGCCTCGCGGATCACTTCTCCCAGTCGTCCGGCCTCGTACGTTTTTACCTCCGGTGCCGTTTCCTTGAGCGCCGCGGTCACGTCCGCGCCCATGGTCTGCGAATACGTTTCGTCGATGGCGCCCACGATGTCGTCCTTCAACGCCATGAACGGGCGGATGCGTTTCCCGGATTTTTTCTCGACAAATTCGATGACCTGAAAATCCAACGGGTCGAGCATCGCAACGGAAAGTTCGCCGGTTTGCCGGTCAAACGCAAACGGGATAAGCGTGTACCGGCGGGCAACCGGCTCGGAGATGTAGTTGACGATGTCCGGGGTGATCGCGCGGCCTGCCAGGGTCACGAACGGAATGTTTAAAGCCGCAGCGCGCGCACGGGCAAGGTCGGCATCCGATACCATGCGCCTTCGCGAAAGCAACTCCTCTACCGGTACCGCGCCGGAAAGCGATTCGGTCGAAACCGCATCCGCCTGCATCTGTGAAAGTTTGCCGGCGGCAACGAGTTCCCGTAGAATTGTCTGAGCAGGTGTGGGCATACTATAATATACTTCCATTATGCACGCATTCGTTTTCGTTGGCAAGACAAAAGAAGAAAGAATCCGCGAAATTGAAAAACGGCTGGCGGTCAAACCGTGGGAAATACTGCGGCTTACGGATTCCGGCATCAGCGACGCGCGGGAATTCCGGCGCCAGCTGCCGCTCGTGAAAGCCGGCATCATCGAATCCGCCGACATGCTTACGCCCGAAGCGCAGAACGCGCTTCTTAAAACGCTCGAGGATCCGCCGCCGGGCGTTACGGTGTTTCTCGAAACCGAATTTCCCGACCGGCTCCTGCCGACGGTTCTTTCGCGCGTACAGCTCGTGTCGCTGGGGAATGCCCCGCAACAAAGCGACGTTGCGCTGCCGCAGGGTACGCCGGGGAAAATTTTACAGGACGTGGATGCGGCAATCGGCGAAGATCCAAAAAAATATCTCGCTGCGCTTATTCGGTCCGCGCACAAAAAACTTCACGATCCGGGGGAAAACAGACGGCACACCGCGGTACTCCTCAAAAATTTACTCACCGCCCAAACGCAGCTTTCCGTCAACGTCACCCCGCGGCTCGTTTTAGATAACGTTTTTCTTGCAGGGGTGTAAAGCTAATCCACC
>CAYWVJ010000017.1:0-6602 GCA_964461825.1 uncultured Gammaproteobacteria bacterium | reverse complement strand
ATGGCTAAAAACGACAACAGTTATACCGGCGCGCAGATCGTCGTACTGGAGGGCCTCGAGCCCGTCCGGAAGCGCCCGGCAATGTACATCGGCTCGACCTCGCTTTCGGGCGTCCACCACTGCCTCAACGAAATCATCGACAACTCCATTGACGAGGCGCTCGCGGGATTTGCCACGCACGTGTGGGTAACCATTCATAAAGACAACAGCGTCACGGTGGTTGACGACGGCCGCGGCATTCCTGTCGACAAAAACCCAAAGTACAAAGTATCGGCGCTCGAGCTGGTCATGACCAAACTCCACGCAGGCGGAAAATTTGAGGGCAAAGCGTACAAAGTTTCCGGCGGGCTGCACGGCGTGGGCGCGTCGGTCGTCAATGCATTGTCCAGCTACCTTAAGGTCGAGGTCCGCCGCGATAACGGCATTTTTGTGCAGGAATATAAGCGGGGAAATCCGGTCGCTCCGGTTAAACGCACCGGGCCGGCAAAAGATACCGGCACCACGGTCACGTTTTTACCCGACACGGAAATTTTCAAAGACGGCATCGCATTACACTTTGAAACCGTCAAAAAACAGGTCCGCGACCGCGCGTATCTTATCGCCAGGCTTGCGTTTTATCTCAAAGATGAGCGGAGCGGCGAAATTGCCAATTACTATTTCGAGGGCGGCATTACGTCGCTCGTTAAGGCATTAAACCGCAACAAAACCGTCATCCATCCGGTCATCAACATCGCAAAAACGTCGCCGGACGGGGCCATTTCCGTTGACGTTGCGATCCAGTACAACGACGGCTTCAACGAAAACGTCGAAAGTTACGTCAATGTCATCGCGACGCCCGAGGGCGGTACGCATTTGACCGGTTTCCGCATGGCCTTGACGCGCGCGGTCAATGACTACGGCCGCAAAGTGGGTTCGTTTAAGAGCGATTCGGATTCCATTACCGGCGACGACACGCGCGAAGGGCTAACCGCCATCGTGTACGTCAAAATGCCCTCGCAGATTTTACAGTTCGAGGGACAGACCAAGGAAAAACTCGGCAATGCCGAGGTCCAGCCCTTTGTCCAGTCAGCAGTCAAAGAGGGACTGGATACGTACTTTGAGGAAAATCCGGCTGACGCGCGCGCGATTTTGGAAAAAGTGTACCTGGCAGCCAAAGCGAGGCTCGCGGCAAAAGCAGCCAAGGATGCGGTCATCAGAAAAGGCGCGCTGGAAGGCGCATCGCTTCCGGGAAAACTCGCAGACTGCCAGGAAAAAGATCCGTCGGTGTCCGAACTTTTCATCGTCGAGGGGGATTCTGCCGGCGGCTCGGCCAAGCAGGGGAGGGACCGCAAATTCCAGGCTATCCTGCCGCTGCGCGGAAAAATTCTGAACACCGAACGCGCGCGCTTAGATAAAATCGTCGAGTTTGAGGAACTCAAGGCGCTGGTGATAGCGCTCGGCATGGGCATTGCGGATTCGCTGCACCCTGAAAAACTCCGCTACCACCGCGTGGTCATCATGACCGATGCAGACGTTGACGGCGAACACATCATGACGCTTCTTTTAACGTTCTTCTTCCGGCACCTTCCGTACATCGTGGAAAAGGGGCACCTGTACGTTGCCCAGCCGCCGCTTTACAAAATTTCCGCCGGCAAAGACGTTCGCTACGCCTATTCGGACGAAGAGCGCGATGCGATTATCAAAAGTCTGTCGGCCAAACCGTCAATCCAGCGCTATAAGGGTCTGGGGGAAATGAACCCGGATCAGTTGTGGGAAACGACCATGAATCCGGTAAAACGCGTGATGCGTCAGGTTACGGTGGCCGACGCGGCCGCCGCCGACGGCGTATTTAGCATGCTGATGGGCGACGAGGTGCCGCCGCGCAAACGCTTTATCCAGACGCACGCAAAATCGGCAACATTAGATATATGATGATGAAAGGAGTTATATGAATATCGTACGTATCGCGCTTGGGGCGGGAGTCGTGTCCGTTCTCTACGGCCTCTATCTTACGGTTTCCATTCTCCAAAAACCTACGGGCAGCGATGCCATGAATGCGATTGCGGCGGCCATTGCCGAGGGCGCGCAGGCATTTTTGTCCCGCCAGTACAAAACAATCGCGCCGGTTGCACTGGTCATCGCTGCGGTCCTATTTTTCACGCTGGGGCAGGCATCGGCTGTTGCGTTCCTTATCGGAGCCGGGCTGTCGGCTGTCGCCGGATTTATCGGCATGAACGTTGCGGTGCGCGCCAACATCCGTACCAGTCAGGCTGCCAAATCAGGTCTTGCTGAAGCGCTTTCCGTTGCGTTTTCCGGCGGATCGGTCACCGGCCTTATGGTTGCCGGGCTTGCCATCCTTGCCGTTGCCGTAACGATCCAGTTCGTGGGGCAGGGTACAGCGCTCGTTGCGCTCGGATTCGGCGGATCGCTTATTTCGGTGTTTGCAAGACTCGGCGGCGGCATCTACACCAAGGGCGCGGACGTCGGCACCGATATGGTCGGAAAAATTGAAAAAGGAATTCCCGAGGACGACCCCAGAAACCCGGGCGTCATTGCGGATTTGGTCGGAGACAACGTCGGCGACGATGCGGGCATGGCCGCGGATTTATTTGAAACGTACGTCGTTACCACCGTGGCCGCAATGCTTTTGGGCGGCAGGGAGTACCCGCTGGCGATCGCATCCGCTGGCATTATCGCGTCGGTTGTCGGCACGGCGCTGGTAAAACTCGGCCGCGGCAGAAAAATCATGCCGGCCCTCTACAGGGGGCTCGGGGCTGCAGCAGCGGCAGCGGCGGTACTAATTTTTACACTAACGGCAGTCCTTTCTCAGCCGATGCAGCTTTTTGCCGCGAGTCTCATCGGCATTATCGTAACCGTGGGCATGGTTGCAATCACCGAGTTTTATACGTCGAAATCGTACGGCGCCATTAAACGTTTGGCCGCTGCATCGGAAACCGGCCACGGCACGAATATTATTGCGGGGCTTGCCCTTTCGATGAAATCCACCATCGCGCCGGTCGTTCTTATTGCCGCGGCGATGCTCGGCGCGTACTGGCTGGGAGGGCTTTACGGCGTGGCAATCGCTGCGATGAGCATGATATCCCTAACCGGCATCGTCGTTGCCATTGACGCATTCGGGCCCATTACCGACAACGCCGGAGGCATCGCGGAGATGACCAACCAGCCTGAAGATGTCCGCAAAATTACCGACGCGCTTGACGCGGTCGGCAATACGACCAAAGCGGTGACCAAGGGTTACGCCATCGCCTCGGCGGGACTTGCGGCGCTCGTCCTTTTTGCATCGTACACCAAGGAGCTTTCGGGCGCGGAAAATCTTGTCTTCAGCCTCTCGGACCCGAAGGTGGTCGTCGGGCTTCTTATCGGCGCGAGTCTGCCGTACCTGTTCGGCGCGCTTGCGATGGAGGCGGTGGGGAATGCAGCCGGCGCGGTCGTTGTCGAAGTGCGCAGGCAGTTTAAAACGATACAGGGCATCATGACCGGAAAAGCAAAACCCCAATACGCAAAAGCCGTGGACATCGTGACGCAAGCGGCCATCCGCGAAATGATGATACCCGCAAGTCTTCCGGTTGCCGTACCGCTGGTTGTCGGATTTCTGTTGGGGCCGGCGGCGCTCGGAGGTTTGCTCATGGGCACCATCGTCACGGGTTTGTTCGTCGCGATCTCCATGACGACCGGCGGCGCGGCATGGGACAACGCGAAAAAGTACATCGAAGAGGGACATTTGGGAGGGAAGGGAAGCCTCGCGCATCAGGCGGCAGTGACCGGCGACACCGTCGGCGACCCGTACAAGGACACCGCGGGCCCGGCGATTAATCCGATGATCAAAGTCGCGAACATCGTCGCTCTGCTTATCGCGGGCTTCCTTAAGTAAATGAATATCGGAAAAATAAACCAGTCGGAAATCGTTGCCGAAATGCAGAAGTCGTACCTCGACTATGCAATGTCGGTTATCGTCGCGCGGGCGCTGCCGGACGTCCGCGACGGCTTAAAACCCGTTCACCGCCGGATTCTCTACGCGATGCATTCGATGGGTCTTCACCACAGCGCGAAATATAAAAAAAGCGCGACGGTTGTCGGCGAAGTTCTCGGGAAATACCACCCGCACGGCGACGCGCCCGTCTACGAGGCACTCGTGCGCCTCGCGCAGAATTTCTCGATGCGGTACCTGCTGGTTGACGGCCAGGGCAACTACGGTTCGGTCGACGGCGATCCGCCGGCAGCCATGCGGTACACCGAGTGCCGGTTAGCAGCGATTTCTGATGAAATGCTTTTTGACATCGAGAAAGATACGGTTGATTTTATCCCGAATTTCGACGGAACCCTTGCCGAACCCGTGTACCTGCCGGCAAAACTTCCGAACTTACTGCTTATGGGTAGCGAGGGAATTGCCGTGGGCATGGCGACGAAAATTCCGCCGCACAATCTTTCCGAAGTGGCGGATGCCATCGTTGCCATGATCGCAAAGACAAAAATTACCAAAGAATATACGTTTTCATTTGACATATCCGTTGACGAACTCATGGAACACGTCCAGGGCCCGGATTTCCCAACCGGCGGGGCTGTGTACGACGTAAATGAAATAAAAGCAGCCTATACCACCGGCCGCGGAAAAATCGTCATGCGCGGGCGGGCGGAAATTGAGGACATCGGGCAGGGAAAAAGCGCGATTGCCGTAACCGAACTGCCGTATCAGGTCAACAAAGCCCAGCTCGTTGCCAAAATCGCCGACCTCGTACGCGAAAAGAAACTCGAAGGCATCAGCGATCTTCGCGATGAATCCGACCGCCGCGGCATCCGCGTGTACATCGAGCTCAAACGCGATGCAAGGCCCAAGCAGGTTCTCAACAACCTTTTCAAATACACGGCGCTCCAGACCACGTTCCCGGTCAACATGGTTGCGCTCGTTGATAATACGCCGCAGACGTGTTCGCTCAAACTTATCCTTGAGGAATACGTCAAGCACCGTCACGGCGTGGTGCGCCGCCGCAGCGAATTTGAACTCAAAGAAGCCCGCGCGCGCGAACACATTCTCGAAGGCCTGAAAATCGCCGTTGATCACATCGACGAGGTCATTGCCATCATCAAAAAAAGCAAAGACGCGGATGAGGCAAAAACGAAATTAATCACGCGCTTTAAACTTTCCGACTTGCAGGCCACGGCGATTTTGGACATGCAGCTTCGCCGGCTTGCCGCCCTTGAGCGCCAGAAAATCGAAGACGAACTTAGCATGATCCGCGAAACCATTGCGTATCTTACCGATCTTCTCGCGCATCCGGAAAAAATCCTCGGCGTTGTACGCGACGAACTAACGAAACTCAAGGAAAAATACGGCGACCAGCGCAAAACCCGCGTGTTCAAAAGCAAAGTCGGGGAATTTTCCGAGGAGCAGCTCATCGCCAATGAGGACGTCATCATTACGATGAGCGAATCAGGCTATATCAAACGCCTCCCGCGCGGAACGTTCAAAATGCAGGAACGCGGCGGCAAAGGCGTCATCGGCATGACGACGAAAGAACAGGATTCCATCGATAAAATTCTTTCCGCGCAAACGCACGACAACATGCTGTTTTTCACTGACCGCGGCCGCGTGTACCAGGTGCGCGTATGGGACGTTCCCGAAACCTCGCGTCAGGCAAAAGGCCAGGCGGTCGTAAACGTCATAAACATCGAAGCCACGGAAAAAGTAACGTCGGTCCTCACGTATTCGCTCAAAGGCGAGGCGAAATTCATTCTCATGGCTACCAAAAACGGCACCGTGAAAAAATCCAGGGTGAAGGAATATGAAAACATCCGGCGAAGCGGCCTTGTGGCCATCAAACTTGATAAGGGAGACGAGCTCACGTGGGCAAAACTGACCAGCGGCAGCGACGATATACTGCTCGTGTCCCACGAGGGCAAATCCGTCCGGTTCCGGGAAGACGAAGTGCGTGCCACCGGCCGCGACACGATGGGCGTGCGGGGCATGCTGCTCAAAGGATCGGATTATACCGTGTCCATGGACATTATTAACGAAGAAACCAGGAAAGCGGATTTTCTGACGATTATGGAAAAGGGACTGGGCAAAAAAACCGCGATCCATGATTTTCCCCGGCAGAAACGCGGCGGCCAGGGCATAAAAGTTGCCGAGGTCAAGGACAGAACCGGCAAAGTCGTCGTATCCCAGATCGTGCCGGCGGATACGGAAAGCGTCATTTTAACCTCGATAAAAGGTCAGGTCGTAAAGCTTCCGGTTGCACAGGTTCCGCGCCTGGGACGGGCCACGTCCGGCGTTATTTTGATGCGCTTTACCGACAAAGGTGATACAATAGCAGCCGCAACGTGTTTAACAAAATAATTATGGATAATATACACGAACGAATTCCCGATGGCGGCATCCCCAACGCAAGCATTGGGGGAATGGTTGATTGCCGAACCGGCCAAAGTATAAAAGGCGCTAGATCAGGAACACGGCTTTCTGATTCCGTCACGCTTTTGTACTTATTCCGTGAGTATCTCAATCGAAAAAATAAAAAAGAAGTCATTTTGAAACAGGTGGCGACTCCTGATGGAAAAACAAAATACATCAAAGTAGGTGAGCATCCATCCGACGGGTGAATTGGCTT
>CAYWVJ010000016.1:0-15208 GCA_964461825.1 uncultured Gammaproteobacteria bacterium | reverse complement strand
GGGTCGATGGCGATAACGTCGCCTTCTTTGATAAATAACGGAACCGTAACCACTGCACCGGTTTCCACGATAACCGTTTTCGTCGCGCCCGAGACCGTGTTCCCACGGGCTCCCTCGGCCGCCTCAGTGACCGTTAAACGGACTTTTTTGGGAAACCTGAGTCCTACGGCGGTTTCGTCATTAACGAGCACCTGATAGACGTCGTTAGGCTTAAGATAGTTGGCGTAGGCGCCAAGCATCGCCGACGGAATGGCAAACTGTTCGTACGACTGATTATCCATAAACAAATAGTCGTCGCCTTCCTGATACAGATACTGCATTTCGCGCGTGGCAACGGGCACGTCTGTTACCGTTTCTCCGGACTTGTACGTAAACTCCTGCACTTTTCCGGTTTTGAGGGACTTAAGTCTGGTGCGCACAAACGCGCTCCCCTTCCCGGGATTGACGTGCTGAAACTCCACAATCTGGTGCGGCTCGCCTTTAAATTCGATAAACAGTCCTTTAGAAAAATCCGCGGTAGTAATCGTCCCCATGCGTCAAATTATACCAAATTCTTCTTTGGCGGGAAACAGCAGGACGTCCGCGATGTCGGTAACGTCGGATTGAAGCATGATAAGCCGGTCAACGCCGACGGCTATTCCGCTGCACGCCGGGAGCCCGACTCTGAGCGCCTCGATAAAATCGAGATCATAATCGTAGCTCGTTTTTCCGAGGCGTTTAATTTCCTCAAGCTCTTTTTTAAACCGCTTTTCCTGTTCAACTGGATCGGTTAGCTCGCTGTATGCATCGCCAAGTTCAAGTCCCGCGATGTAAAACTCAAAGCGTTCGGCAAATCGTGGGTCAGAAGTTTTTTTCTTGGCCAGGGCTGCCATGGCGGCCGGAAATTCGTATACAATCGTTGGCCTGGTTTGGCCTAATTTCGGTTCAATCTCATTTAAAAAAATCTGATTATACAGCTCTTCCCATGTAGTTTTTGCCTCAACGGCGTAGCCTTTTTGTTTCGCGATGGCGGCAGCACGCTCAAAATCAAAAAACTCATCAAAATTCACGTCCGCGTATGTTTTGAACGCACGCTCGACGGTCACGCGCTCCCAGCCGCCGGAAAGATCGATGGTTTTCCCCTGATACACAAGCGTTTTACCAAAAATATGGCGAAGAAGCTGTTGGCAGTCTTCCATAATGCGCGTATACCCCGCTCCCACGCGGTACCACTCTAAAATCGTAAATTCCGGATTGTGCAGGTTGCTCTGCGTTTCCATATTCCGAAAACTTTTTGTGAGGGCAAAGCAGTTGCCCAGTCCCGCGACCATAAGTTTTTTCAGCGCAACTTCGGGGGATGTCGCAAGATAAGCTTTGGTCGGATGGCGGTTGCGGTCTAGGATGGTCGTTTCAAATACATCGAGGTAGGATTCTGCCGGCGGATGGGCGATGAGCGTGGGTGTTTCTACTTCATGAAACGTCTGTGACGCAAAAAAATTTCGTATTGCGCGGAGCGTCTTTTCGCGGATGAAGTAGCGTTCCCAAAGCGCCGGGTTATCGTGAAGTTTCCTCCAGGTTTTCATCGCCGGGATCGTTTTTTCTCAAACGCGCGGGCGACGAAGACCAAATATAAAATTTCAATAATGCCCAGCGTGTGCACTAAAAGGAAAAAGACAAACCACCATTTTTCTTTACGTCTGGCGGCGTGCCAGAGCGCAAGACCGGTCCAGATAACAGACCAGATGGCCAAAGGGAGAATCCCCCATCCCAAGACATTCCATCCCCAACTGTACATGAACGGCCGGCTGTTGCCGAGAAACCACGGCATATTATTCCTCCTTTATCGTTATAGATTGTAACACGGTGGGTATGACGGGATTTGAGTTTTCGCCCATCCCATTGTCCGTAACGGGGCTTGACGCGATGGCGTCAAGCGTTGCGAGGCTCGCGGTATCAGTTGGATCAATTGTTCCGAAGATAACATAGTTTTTCGGCAGGTTGTAATTTTCATGCATGATAAAAAATTGGCTTCCGTTCGTGTTGGGACCACTATTTGCCATCGCAATCGTGCCGCGCGTGTAGTCACGGGTTATCTTCTCATCTGCAAATACATATCCCGGTCCCCCAGTTCCATTTCCCTTGGGATCTCCGCCCTGAATCATAAAGCCCTTGATGATACGGTGAAAAACGGTGTTGTTATAAAACCCTTTTTGGGCCAGGGTCACAAAATTTTCGACTGTTTTGGGAGTTTCGTCGGCAAATAGGCGTACCGTCATCGCGCCTTTGTCCGTCGCGATCACAGCGCTTACTTTTTTCGTTGGCGATATCATAGGTTTGGTTGTTGTCCTCAAATAGATAAAACCGCCCATCAAAGCGATGACAACAGCGGCAATGGCGTACTTCATTTACAAAAACCGGAGAATCTTTGCCTTGGCTTTAAGCTGGCTAAACCACGGCTGGAGTTTCTCGTTTACGCGTTGGCTCATAATCGCCTGACGGGCTTCTTCTCTCATGCCCGCCGTATCGGTTGCAACGAGATTTGCGCTGTTTGTGGCAATATAATTTGTTATGTCCGTGTCGGTAACGGCGATGTCCTTCCCCAGAAGCTTCTCCACAGTCAGCTGCAGCCGCAACTGGCTCTCAAAATCCGCGCGCGTCATGCCCTGATACGCCAGCAGCTGATCAATCGACATGCCGCCGCCGAGGTTATCGATAAGCGTTTTTATTTTCGCATCAATTTCTGGTTGCGACACGGTAACGCCGGCTTTTGCCGCTTCATCGTTAATCAGCCGCTCGCTGATCATCGCTTCAAGCGTCTGCTTGCCGAACCGTGACATGAGAATGCGCGTCAACTCCCATCGGAAAATTGGCTTGCCGTCAACCGTCGCGGCAACGAGCACGCCTTTGTTGGCGAAAACAAGCGCAATAAGACCAATTACAAGAACCGTAAGGGCGATTTTTGCCGGCGCTATGCGGGGCGTTTGTGCCTGCGAAACAGGAGTGACCAGTCCTTCGGTTTTCGTGTCAATCATTTCGTGCGCTTTGGGCGTTCGGACGTTTTTCTTTCGCGGCATAAACACCTTTATACCACAACCCGCGATGCAGGGCAATATGCGCGCAATGCGCAGGCGTCACACTGCGGATTTTTGGCTTTACAAACCGCCCGGCCGTGGTCAACGATGCGATAGGTTACCGGCAGCCATTGGCTTTTGGGGATAATTGCCATGAGCTCTTTTTCGATTTTTACCGGGTCGGCGTCTTTTTTGAAATCCATCACCGTAGCGCCGTCTCTCACGAATGTCCGCGCGTTTTTTCCGCCGATACGGGTAAGATCCACAAGCCGCAGCCGCTGGCTGAGCCGTATCACGTGCGTGTCTACCGCGATCCCTGCAACAACGCCGTAGGCATTCCCCAAAACGACGTTGGCGGTTTTTCTGGCAACACCGGGAATCGTAAGGATCTGCGCCATGGAAGACGGAACCCTGCCGCCGAATTTCTCCTGCACCATGCGTGCGGCAGCCAGAATATTCTTTGCCTTTACCCGGTAAAACCCCGTTGGTTTTATATCGCGCGCAAATGTGTGCAAATCGGCGCGCACATAATCCTCAAGACGCGGGTACTTTGCAAATAACGTTTTGGTGACGGTGTTAACACGAAGATCGGTACACTGGGCCGAAAGCTCAACGGCAACCAAAAGCTCCCACGGCGTCCGGAAATTGAGCGCAATATGCGCGTGGGGATAAATTTTTTTAAGAGCTTGTAGCACCGTAACAACCCGTTTCTGATCTCTCGTTGCAAACACCTCCCTTTCTTCCTACAATGGTACCACATGGAACGTATGAGGCTAAAATTCCCGCATATTTCCCGATTTTTCTCCGCAAGCCTTTTATGGCTGGGGCTTTTGAGTCTTATAACATATAACGTGCGCGTCAAAATGCCTGATCCTGACGTACTTGTCCATCCCGGCCTTGCGATGGCGCGCGAAAAACAGACACAGGTTCTGGGAGCGCAGACATCTCAAAAAATTGAATTCTGGAAATCCATTATCGCAGCCCGTCCGGATTATCGGGATGCGTATACGCAGTTGGCGTCCCTTTCGTACACTCAGGGAAATCTGGCTGGTGCCGGGGCGTATCTGTCGCAGGCGCTGTCGCTTGCTCCAAACAACGATATCATACAAAATCTTCTGGCCTTCGTGAGCCGCCTCACTACCCCGAAGCAATAGTTATTTTTCCGGCGCGGGCTCGGATGGTTTTGGTGTTTCTGCGGCCGGCGCTCCTTCAGCAGGTGCCGCACCGGCGGCTGGTGCCGCAGCAGCTGCCTCGGCGGCTTTTGCCGCTGCCGCAGCTGCTTCTGCCGCTGCCTGCGCTTCAGCCTCCTTGCTGATGAGCGGTCCCACGCGCACAACCGATTGATCCTGTGCCGTAAGAACGGTGACGCCGGAAGGTACGCGCAGATCCGATACTTTCACTTCCTGATCGACATCCGTAAGATTTGAAACGTCAACCGCAAGATTCTCCGGAAGGTCGGTCGGCAGCGCTTCAACTTCAATTTCATCAAGAATTGTTAACAGCACCCCAACCTTTTTAACGACTGCAGGAGCTTCTCCGACAAACTCTACCGGAACGTTGGCGTGGACCTTTTCTTTCAGATCCACCTGATGAAATTCAACGTGCAGCACCTGTCTGTTCACGGGATTTTTCTGCACCGTGTGAATAAGGACAGGGCGAACCGACCCGTCCACTGAAAGCTCCACAAGTCCCGTTTCCCCTGCCTGGGCAAACACCTTGACAAATGCCTCGTTTGGCACGCTCACCGACACGCTTTTGATGTTTTTTCCGTAGATCGTCGCCGGAATCTCACCCTGACGGCGCAAAGCCTTAACTTTGCGTCCGGCAACAGTCCGGATGCTTGCGGACAATGAATGTTTTTTCATGGTTTTGTCAACCGGATGCGCACCAGCGCATCACGGGTAAGAACCATATTGTACTCGAGTTGCCCCTGCTTTGCAATAAACCCCTGTCCGTTTTCGGTTTCGCCGTTTCCCTCAATGCCAAGCGTCCAGCCAGCAGGATACGCGATGCTCGTGCGAAGCGTTGTGTCAGAAACGCCGGGTTGTTTTCCGGTAAATACGTCCAGTACGCTCGTGTTTTTGCCAAACACCAGCGGTACGGCATTGTTTACCGAAAGAACGATTTGTTTCTGGGAACTCGGCAGCACGTCAAGGGCGACACCCACGGAAAGAAACCCTGACGCGTCGGGCACGGTCTCCGCATACGGCAACGCGGATGCGCCGTTTCCTTTCCGTTCGGGGATTGGCTGGCCGTCCACGGTAACGGCTGCCACCGATGACCCCGACGGAACGAGAAATCGTATGTAGGCGCGGTACGGAAGATTATTGTCGCTGTCCGTTGCGGCATTTTTGATGGTCATGGCAATGGTTTCGCTTCGCGTGCCGTCGGGATTGACGCTGATCTTGCGATCGACCGCGTGCGATACAAAATAATTCACTTTGTTGACTCCCAAATTCGCCTCAACGGTGACGAGCGGATCGAAAACGCACGTACCCGGTTCTGTTCCGGTACACCCGGTTGTGGGAATCCGTCCTGCCCAGTTGAAATTTTCCGTAAGCGTCTGGACATCCGGGTTGGTGAACGTAAAAAGAATATCGTGTGCCGCAATGGCCGTCGTTACCGCGCGGAACAACCGTGTGACGTTCACGGCAGACCGCGACGTCAACTTTTCCATAAGCGCACGGCTGAGCGCGCCCAGGAAATCCTTCTTTTGCGTCGAGCCCGGGAAAAACCCGTTCTGCGTGTAATAGAGGGATTTCCCGTAAAAATTATCAGCCGTGATGCGGTCGTTATAATCGGGCAAATCAACCGGCCCCGTGGCCCGGAGGAGCTCGACGATAAACGGAGAATTTATGGCGATGACGCCGTTTACTTTCGTACCCGTTTCTTTCTCAAAAAACCACGCCGCGCGGTTCCCCGACGCTTTAAAATCCGGATCCCAGTTGGAATCCCGCAAATACCAGTGTTCTGCTCCCAACAGGTCGCGCACAGGGCCGGGCGGGTCCACATGCCCCTTCAGCTGCCCGTCGTACGTATACACATCCTCAACCGTAAGACTTGCCAGTCTCCCGTCCGCAAACGATGCAAGCGCCACGCTTCCGATAAATCCGCCTGTCGGCCGGAGTTCCATGCTGTTTTGCAGCAGGATAAGGTAATTTTGGGGCTCACGGAAGCCCGCAATCTCGATAAACAGAAGAAGCGCTTTGTCCATGTCTGCGGTTGCACGGCGAACGGCAGACAGGTTCGCTGTTGCCGTTATCCCCTGTTTTCGCACAAACGTAAGCGAAAACGGAAATGTGCGTTCGGCGATAAGTTGCACAAGCGATGCCTGCGCCAGCCCGAGCGTATTTTGTACCGTGGTAAGTTGAGACCGCAGTGCCGTAATATCCGCGGCAGACGTCACCCCCGTACTGGTTACGTTCATCTGATTTAAAAGTCCCGACGCAACGCGCTGCGCCACATCCGACAGTACGGTGACGTTCGTTTCGGCAGACGCAGCGTCGGTCAAAAATGACAGCAGCCGTTCCTGTCCACGAAGCGCGTCCGAACCTGCCCACGCAATCGGCCATTCGGCAACCGTCAGCACCAATCGTGCCTGCGCCGTCCAGAATAATCCCGCCTGTGCGTCCCATCCTGCGCGCGATACGTCACCCCGCGAGAGCGATTTCGCTCCTGCCGCGATGGCGACGCCGGCCGACAAAACGCTTACGGTATACCAGACGACGGGCACGACAATCAGCCCGATGAACGCAAAAAATACTGCAAATGCCCGGTTTTTTTTGCTTCGACGAACCGCGTCATTCTCCTTACCGCGCTTGCCTCCCTCCGATCCGAAAACGTCAGACACAAGGCTTTTAATGCGCGCCTCGTCTGCGGCCTGCTGCGGCCGGCGGCGTAAATCCAATACTCCCGCATCGCCGGTAAACAGAAAGTCAAAAATTTCCGTGACGTCGCCTTGCCTTATGGGAACCGGATCGGTAAAAACAATTTTTGCGCTGACTGACCTGCGGTCAAACGGATTACCGCCAGACATCACAATACCCAGCTGTTTTTCTCCCGCCGCGCGCGTCCGCGAAAAAATACTTTTCACAAAATCACCGTCCCCCGCAACAATGTGGTACGCGTGTTTTTGATCGGGCTTTTGGTGTGCTGAGGTTTCAACGCCGTGCGACTCTAAATATTCCCGTAGCGGCAGTATGTATGAATCGTCCTGCGCGTCAATGCGGGCTCTTGGAATATATTCACCCGTATCATCCGATGATTGAGGGGCAGCAACAACCATAAAAGAAGCCTAAAGGGCGTTTGTATTATGGCAAAAAGATCGACCGAAAACAACGGGCTGTGTCGTGCCTGGCACTAAAGTTGGTAATCAATCTAACATGAGGAAGGCTATTGCCTTCTGTCCAGCGCCCGGTTTACCAAAAAATCCGCGTGGCTGTTTTGCTCTCTGGGTATCGAGACGTACTGCACCACTCCCCCGACCTCCTGTTCAAGCGCGCGCACGCTGGCCAAAAATTCTCGAAGGCGCGCGTCCTTCACTTTATAGATCCCGTTGAGCTGATTGACCACTAAAACAGAGTCAAGGTACATGTCGATGTGCAACGCCTCTGTCCCCCATTTGTCGGCGTGATCTTTCAGCCACGTCAGCGCTTCCACAACCGCCGCGTACTCCGCAACGTTGTTTGTCGCCTCCCCGATCGGTTTCCCTAGTTCAGCCAGACGTCTTCGCGTGTCATCCTCAATGACAACGCCGATTGCCGCCGGACCGGGATTACCCCGCGCACCACCGTCAGTGTGAACGATTAATTTCATATAAACTCAACAGAAGTACCACTCCCTCCCCCGCTACCGTCATCCACGCTGCCGCCGTATATCCGTAACGCGGAATAAACAGCAGATTGCCGATAAGATTGACGATCATGGAAAATCCGTAAATCCACAAAAGTGCAGTCTGCATTTTTTTTGCGATAAGCATCCACATGGTTGCCGCGGTCGTAAAGAAAAACGGGAGTCCCAGCGAAAGAATCCGCAGCGCACCAACGCTTTGCGAAAAATCCGTTTTTATCCAAGCGACAAGCGGTGAACTTACCCACACCGCGGGAACTGCTATAAGAGAAACCGCGAGCAAAAAAAAGAACGACGTTTGAAAAATTTTTTCCCGTTCCTGTTTTTTTTCAAGCAACAGGGGATACACTGCATTCATAAAAAACGTCGGAAATACCAACAATACCTCAAACACCTTATACGCCAGACCGTACAGACCCACCTCGGCCGTCGTCCGCGTAAACGTAAGAATTATGCTGTCAGCGCGAAAATACACGATGTTAAAAAAAAGCGTCATGGCAAGCGGAACAGACGGGACAAGCAGGTGTCGTATGCGGCTCATGGTAGCGACAAAGTGCTGCGGTTTGACAGAAATCTGTGCAAATAAAAGCGATGTCAGGGCAGTAACAAACGTCCCGGCTGCTACCGCCCCGACAGTCATCAAAAGACCGGCGCTCCTACTAACAATAAGCGTTCCGACGGTCGTGAGCGAACCAAAAAAAATCGCCCACGTTGCAAAATCATACCGCAGGCGCCGCTGAAATATTGCGTTCGCGCTGGTAATAAGCCCCTGCAGAAGTATCGTGGGGGACAGTAGCAGGATTGCCAGTCGCGTAACCGGCGTATAACCCTGTGCGGCAGTCCCGGGCAGCAGTGCTACGATGCCCAGCGCAACGAGCACAAGCAACGTGCCTACGACTACCCGGATACTGACAAGACTCGCCCAATATTCCTGTTCATTGTGTTGGAGAAAAACAGCATTGATGCCGAAATCGGCAAGAAGGTAAAAGAATGCTACGTACGTCGTTGCCTTGACAAAATCGCCGTATCCGGTAACGCCGAGCGTGCGCGCGACGATAACGGTAACCACAAGCGTCGTTACGGCGCTTACCCCGCGGCCGATAAGCTGGCTAACCGTATTTATTGCCACCGCTTTCCTCATGCTGCCATTGTAGCAAGCAGAATCGTAAGCAGCAATTGTCCCTGTTGTAACGTGAGAGGATAGTGGTCAACGAGACCTAAAAAAAGAAGTATGAATACTGAATGACGGAACGCCGGTGCGTTGCGCAGGACGCGGAATATCAACCAAACGAATATGCTAAATCCGACAATTCCCGTTTCCGCAAGAAGCAGTAAATAAATGTTGTGCACCGGCTGCAGAAAATAAATGTCGCGCGATACGAGATTTTTCGGAAGTTCGACCAAAAAGTTTCCCAACCCCGCGCCCACAACAGGGGAGCGCAAAAACATCGCAACGGCAGCCTGATTGAGCTGTTCGCGAACGACCACGGTTTCGTCGGAAAATCCCATTGTTTGCCCAACCGCCAGTGCTGCCACTACCGCGGCCGGCACAAAAAATTTTCCCAGCGCAGCGGTCGCGGCAACCCATGCACTTCTGCTAAACGTCGAAACCAATGCCAAAATGCTCACCACGGCGGTACCGCGACAGAATAATTTTTTTGCATCGGACGCTTTGTTTATCGGATTGTTTGGCAATTGGAGTATCGGCGGCAGCAGCGCGGCAATATATCCGCCCAGCACGTTGGGGTGGGGGAATGTGGCATATGAGCGCAGAACAAATAACGACCGGTAAGCAAATTTTGCAATGCCCGGGGTATCGGCGCTAAACGTCCGTTCGCCCAAAATCCAAAGCCCCACCGACCGCTGGAGCGCAAACTGCGCAAGCGCCAGAACCGATGAGTAAAAAACGCCGATACTCAAGAAAAACATAACACGCTGCGCCGCGGGCTTTGTCTCAACAATGTATAAACCAAGCAACGTAAATTCCAATATTTTTATCCATTTATATGCTGCAACCCACGGACTCGCGGCAAAAAAAATGTTACCGGCGGCAAATATCCCGACGGGGATTAATATCGAAAGATTTCTCCGTGTAACGGGAAATCTGAAAAGCAGAATAAAAAAAATGAGGACGTCGGTAAAATAAACAGCGGGGGAAAGGTAATCAATCCGGCGCCCCAATACGTATGCCCACGGCGGCCACAGGTGCAGCCCGAGCTGCGTTGGAAGAAAAACCAGCAGGAGATTAAAAAGTACGCGATCCACTTACGCTTTTGGTTTGACGAGCAGGGTACGGCTGTTTCCCTCTCCGACGGATTCTGTTTCCACGCGTTCGTCGCCTGCAAGCGTCAGATGAATGACGCGCCGTTCCGCGGGGGACAGGTGCGCAAGTTCAACGGGCCTTCCGGCGGTAAGCGCGCGTTCGGCGGCGTGCTGTGCCATAAGCATGAGCGCTTCTTCCCGTTTTTCCCGGTAATCCCCGACGTTTACATAAACTTTCACCCACGTGTTGAGTTTTTTAGAAACCAAAATCCCTAAAATAATCTGGAGACTCTCGAGCGTTCTGCCGTGAAAACCGATAAGAAGCCCCGTCTCCTCGGTTTCAATGTGCACGCGGTACGCGCCCGTTTCATCCACGTCAACCGCCACGCTTCCTGAAATTCCCATTCTTTCGAGCAAATCGGTTGCTGTTTCTTTTACGACGTCGCTGTTTTCCATACGTTATTGTTCTTTGTTTATTGCGAGCTGCTGCATGATACCAAAAATACCAAACACGTTCCAGTAGAGCGCAAGTCCCAGCGGAAACTGGAAAGCAAAATATCCGAACAACAGCGGCGTAACAATTGCCATCTGTTTTTGCATCTCCGCCGCGGCGTCCTCTTCTGTGGGTTTGCCCTCTGTGGCTTTGACGACGGGGGGCGTCATGAGTTTTGTCTGGTACCATTGTAATGCGGCGGTAACAACGGGAACCAGCAGGAGAAGATAGCCGCCGGTCTGAAATTGCGCTGGCTTGATGCCGAGATTCACGCCGAAAAAGTTTAAGTCGAGCGCCGAAAGTTTAAACGCCGGCGTGTACACCACCTGATTAATTTCCGCCGTAATTTTCTGCAGGTTGCCGTTACCCAAAATCTGATAGAACACGTTGTACAGCGCGATAAGCACCGGCAACTGAATTAAAAGCGGCAAACATCCGGCGGCAGGATTCACGCCGTGCTCTTTGTACAGCGCCAGCTGCGCCTGCTGCAGCGCCTGTTTGTTTTCTTTGTGTTTAATCGTCAGCGCGTCCATGTGAGGTTTAAGTTTTGCCATTTTTTTAGCGCTGCGCAGCTGTGCTGCCATCAGAGGGTAGAGGAGAAGCCGGATAAGAAGCGTCAGGCCGATGACGGCAAACCCCAGCGGTCCGGGGATGCGCAAAAACTCAAAAAACTTATACAGCGCAACCAATACGTTGACAATCGGCCACACTAATAGTTGATTCCAAAGGTTTGGATCGGTCATAGGTTCGGAACGGGATCGTATCCTCCTGGGTGAAATGGGTGACATCGCATAATTCGTTTAGCCCCCAAAAGGAATCCTCTGATTATACCATAGTGCTCGATTGCTTCATACGAATATTGGCTGCACGTGGGCGTAAACCGGCAAAACCCCGGCGGCGAGAAAAATTTTTGGTACAGTTTAATAAGCGTTAGGATGGTTTTTTTCATGAAAAGACTTTTCCAAAAGCTCCGCTGCCTCTTTTTGTGAAGATCCGGCGATGTTTTTTTTAACGATGCACAGAATGTCTGCGCCCAAAGGATACATGCGCCGCAGGGATTCGCGGATGATGCGCCGCATCCTGTTTCTTGCCGTCGCGCGTTTGTCTATTTTCGCGGAAACAACGATCGTAAACCGCGACTTGCCCTCTGTTTTTCTGTACCGGAGAACAAACGGGGACATGAATTTATACCGCAACCCGCCTTCGGCCGACGAACCGGCGGTGTTTGAGCACCTTCCGGCCTCCCAACGACCGCATGCGCGAGCGGAACCCGTGTGTGCGAATCCTCTTTTTCTTTTTCGGCTGATATACGCGTTTTGGCATACACCAAGTATAGCACGCACACTGATCTCTTGACAACCGGGGATAAGTTTTCTACTATGTGTGCACTTTTGTGGAAAAGTTTTCCACTTTCACCCCGCCCGTTATTATGGACCTGACAAAACTATGGAAAGCCGCGCTTGCGGAAATCGAGCTTTCGGTTTCAAAATCGACCTATCAGATACAGTTCGCGCACACCGAACTCGTTTCTCTTGCTGACGGCGTCGCAACAATCGGATTTGCGAGCCCGCTCATGCGCACGCTTGTCGAAACGCGTTATTATTCGCTGGTCAAAAGCGTTCTGGACCATCAGACAAAACAAAACATCAGCCTCGTGTTTGCGGTCGTTCCTAAAAAAGAGGTGCTGGACCCCGCAAAAGCAGGGCCGCTGTTTTCCGAGACGCTCGGTCAGCCGGAAGTGTCGGTTACTTCGGTCGCGCAGCGGCTGCATATCCGGCCGGACGCAACGTTTGAGAGTTTTGCGGTGTCTACGACAAACCAAATGGCATATGCGGCGGCCACTGCCGTCGCGAGGAATCCCGGAACCGCGTACAACCCGCTGTTTTTTTACGGCCGTACCGGCGTAGGAAAAACACACCTCATGCACGCGGTTGCCAACAAGCTGTTGTCTATGCGGCCGAACATGCGCATCGTCTATTGTATGGGCGAGGAATTTTTGAACGAAATTGTCGAAGCCATTCAGACAAAAACCGCGCGCCAGTTTAAACAGAAATACCGGAACGCCCAGTTGTTGCTCGTTGACGACGTTCAGTTTATCGCCGGAAAAAACACCGCGCAGGAAGAGTTTTTCCACACATTCAATGCGGTGCACCGCGAGGGCGGACAGATCATTCTCACGAGCGACCGGCCGCCGTCTGAAATTTCACGGCTAGAAGACCGGCTCCGCAGCCGTTTTGAGGGAGGGCTCACGGTCGACGTTGCACAGCCGGACTTCGAGCTGCGCATTGCGATTATTAACATCAAATCCCAGAACATGGGGCTGACTGTCCCCGCCGAGGCGGCGCAGCTTGTCGCCGCAAACATCACCGACACGCGCGCCATGGAGGGATTCTTGCGCCGTCTAACGACGGAAGTCGCAACGAGGGGCGCGGCAATAACCACGGATCTTGTTTCCTCGCTTCTCAACATTAAAGCAGGAACAGCGGAAGCGGCTGACGGGGGGGCGCCGGTCAAAAAATCCGTCACCCCGCAACAGATGCTTGAAAGCGTCGCGGCATATTTTGCCACGAAACCCACGCTTCTTAAAGGACCAAAGCGCGACAGGCCGATTGCGAGGCCAAGGCAGGTTTTTATGTATCTTGCTCGGACAGAACTCGGACTTACCCACGAAGACATCGGCGGCCTTCTGGGGGGAAGAGATCACACCACAATCATGCACGGCGTCAGCGCCATCACACAGGAACTATCCATAAACACGCGGCTCCGGGAGGCCGTTGAGGGAATAAAGCAAAAGCTTTTCCACTTATCCACCGCCTAACGTTTTTTATCCACCGACTTATCCACGCACAAATCCACGCGGGCATTTTTAATCTTTGCGCTCATTGACAGTTTGCCGTAAAACTCATACACTTTTCCACGCTGATTATTACTATTACTACTAAATAGTATGAATATTTCCGTTCTTCAGGAAAACCTTTTAAAAGCCCTTGGCAGGACGGGGAGAGTCGTCTCTCCCAAAGCGCAGCTCCCCATAATGCAGAACGTGCTGCTTGATGCGCGGGAATCGGTGCTTTGCGTTACCGCCGCAAGCCTTGAGCTGACCGAATTGGTTGCCGTACCGGCGAAGGTTGAAAAACCAGGCGGCATATGCGTCGCAAGCAGGCTGCTGACGGATCTGGTTACTTCTCTTCCGCAGGAAGCAGTGCAGCTTGTTGTTAAAGACGGGGCGCTGTACGTGCGCTGTTCCGGCGCTACGGCAACAATCCCCGGCATTCCCGCCGCGGAATTTCCTCCTGTTGTGCAACCCAAAAAACAACAAACCGTCAAGCTTGCAAAAAGCGCGCTCTTGACGGCGCTTGGCGGCGTGCTGTTTGCGGCGGCAACGGACGAGGGCCGTCCGATCCTCACGGGCGTTAAGTTCGTCAAAGGGGAACGCGGGATTTTGCTCACTGCAACCGACGGGTACCGCCTGAGCCGCAAAAATCTGAATGCTTCTATTGCGGGCGACGCAGACGTCGTGGTACCGGCGCGCGCGCTTTTAGAGGTGGAAAAAGTGGGACAGGAAGAAAAAACTGCTGAAACCGTAGACATGACCATGGCCGACGACGGAGAGCTGGTGTTTGGTGTTGCAGACACGGAAATTCACACGCGGGCGATTGCGGGAGACTATCCCAGCGTCGAAAAAATTATTCCCAAAACATACGGCACGCGCCTGCTGATTGATACAACGGCGTTTGCGCGGGCGGTCAAGTCCGCGGCGGTGTTTGCGCGGGACAGCGCCAACATCATCCGGCTGCACATAGAAAATCAGGCCGCGGTTGTTTCGGCCAATACGCCGCAGGTCGGGGAAAATCACGTTACGGTAGACGCCAAGGTGGACGGCGAGGGAGGGGAGATTGCCTTCAACGGCAGATTTTTGACAGAATTTTTAAATAACTTTACCGCAGATGAGCTGTTGTTTGAAATGACGGGCTCGCTTAATCCTGGCGTTTTTAAGTCTCCAAAAGACGAGTCATACATCCACATTATTATGCCGGTGAGGGTACAAAGCTAAATGCCCTCCGGCTGACCCGTGGGAGCGGTGCCGTATCGCGCGGCCTGCGGAAGCGACAGAAAACCGGCGATCGTTGTTGCCGGAAATCTCCATATTTGGTACGTGGTGTCGCGCGCGTCGTTTGCCAGAAACGCAATGCCCTGCGCGGGATATACAAAAAGGGACATTCCCGACGAATAGTCCGGCCCGAACAACTTTGTCGGATTTTCCGTCAGTTTGGCCGTGAGGCCTTTCAGAGACGTATTGGCGGGCGGGAATATCCTCTCGCGGATAAACACAACCGTGTTATTTGTTACGTCCACCTCGTTTTTCCAGTATTGATTTGTCGACGGGAACGAATACGTTGTGACGGAACCGCTCTGCACCGTTCCTGTCGGCGCACCGAGTTTTGAAAGGTCGCTGGCGGTAGACACTCCCGGAGTGACGCCGTTCCATGAATTAACGGTCGGAAGCGCGTAGGGAGTGGGGGAAGGGGCAGCCGGCGCCGGTGGTGTTTGCCGC
>CAYWVJ010000015.1:11619-15361 GCA_964461825.1 uncultured Gammaproteobacteria bacterium | reverse complement strand
TAGCAGTAAGGAGCCGGTAAAACTGCGCCGTCGCCTCCGGCCCGAATCCGCCGATGATTCCTAGAGTTTTCATATTTTTCCCACCAAAAAACCCCGCTTCGGCGGGGCTCTCGTGTGTCAAATTAGCTTAGTTTATTCCACGCGAACAACCCCACCAGTTAGCGGAGCATAATACCAATAGGTATTGGTGTGGTTGTTCATACAAAATCATTATACATCTGGTTGGAATCGATGGCAAGTATGCGCTACAATAAATCCATGTCCTTCTTTGATCTCTATCGGCAGCGGCAGGGGCGCCGGCGGTTGCTGGGCAGGCGCATGAGCCGCGATAACCTCAAATTTGCAACGACGATCGCCGTCGTGGGGTTTTTCGTCATCGTGGCAGGCATTCTTTTTACCGCAATCCTGTTTGCGTGGTATGCCAAAGACCTGCCGCGGCCCGACAAAGTGCAGCGCACCACCGGGCTGTCCACCGTCATTTTGGACCGCAACGGCGAGACGTTATATGACATTTACGAGGACGCCAACCGCATTCCGGTTTCATTTGTCGACATTCCGCAGTACTGCAAAGACGCAACGATTGCCGTGGAGGACAAGGAATTTTACAAGCATCAGGGGCTCTCGGCGACGGGCATCGTGCGGGCGCTGCTCTCTACCATCATTTTCCGCAACGTGCAGGGCGGCTCGACGCTGACCCAGCAGCTGGTGAAAAACGTGCTGCTAACCAACGAACGCACGCTTCCCCGAAAAATAAAAGAAGCCATTCTGGCAATCCAGATCGAGCGCAAATACACGAAGGAGCAGATCCTGCAGATGTATCTCAACGAGGCGCCCTACGGCGGCACTGCGGTCGGCATGGAAAGCGCGTCGCAGCAGTATTTCGGTACGTCGGTCAAAGACCTCAACCTCGTGCAGTGCGCGGTTTTGGCAGGGCTTCCGCAGTCGCCCAGTACGTACTCGCCGTTTACCGGCCAGCCGAAAGCGTACGTTGCCCGGACGCAGCACGTGTTGACCCGCATGCGCGAAGACGGCTACATCAGCACATTTGACGAACAGGCGGCCAAGAAACTCCTTGATGCCATCGAGTTTGCAAAAGACAGCGGAAGTCTTCGGGCGCCGCATTTTGTGGCGTACATCAAAGACCAGCTCGTGGCGAAATTCGGTTCTCAGGCTGTCGAAGGCGGCGGGCTTAAAGTCACAACGACGCTTGACTGGAAACTGCAGCAGAAAGCCCAGACGATCGTAAAGGAGGAAGTTGATAAAGCGAAAAACCTGAAAGTGTCAAACGGCGCGGCGGTGGTCATTGACCCCAAAACCGGCGAAATTCTTGCGCTGGTGGGCAGCAAGGATTATACCGCGACGGACGCGTCCGGCTTCAAGTTTAACGTGCCCGTGCAGGGCCTTAGGCAGCCGGGGAGCTCTATCAAGCCGTTTACGTACGCAACGGCCCTCAAAAAGGGCTACACGGCCTCAACCGTGCTTGTGGACGCAGACACGAAATACCCTTCCGGCGACCCGAAAAAGCCCGAGTACAATCCGAAAAACTACGACGGGAAATTCCGCGGCCCCATGCAACTGCGGTACGCGCTGGGCAATTCGATTAACACGATCGCGGTCAAAGTGCTCGCGCTTGTCGGCGTAAAAGACGCGCTCACGACCGCCTACGACATGGGGATAGGTAGTCTGCAGCCGACCGACGATAACCTCAAACGGCTCGGGCTTTCCATGACGCTGGGCGGCGGCGAAGTGACGCTGCTGGATTTGACGAGCGCGTACGGCGTGTTTGCGACTGCAGGGCTGCGAAGCGATCCTGTTTCCATTCTTAAAGTGGAGGATGCCAAAGGCAAAGTGCTGTACGAGTTCAGTCCGCCCTCTGCGCGGCGCGTGCTTTCCGCGGACGTTGCGTACGTGATTTCCGATATTCTCTCAGACAACGATGCGCGCAAAATCGATTTCGGCGAAAACTCGTATCTTCGCGTTCCCGGTTATACGGTTGCAGCCAAAACCGGAACCACCGATGACAAGCGCGACAACTGGACGCTGGGGTACACGCCGTCGGTCGTCGTCGGCACGTGGGTCGGCAACAACGACAATTCCCCGATGAGTCCGACGCTCGCCTCTGGACTCACCGGTGCGGCGCCCATCTGGAACCGCATCATGCGCGAAGCACTTTCCGGTAAAAAAGACGAGCCG
The DNA here is from genome assembly GCA_964461825.1 of uncultured Gammaproteobacteria bacterium. Classification (GTDB taxonomy): domain Bacteria; phylum Patescibacteriota; class Microgenomatia; order UBA10105; family UBA927; genus XYB1-FULL-47-11. The sequence goes on along the minus strand of CAYWVJ010000015.1, from coordinate 13,168 downwards.
TTTACGCGCCCCGGCAATATCATCGAAATGGATGTCGACGCCTACGGCGGCGGGACTCCCCAGCCCGGACAATCCACGCGAAAGGAACGATTTATTAAGGGCACGGAACCCACAGGTCCCGGCCCGATGTATCAAAACGTAAAAGTATCCAAAAAAGACAACAGTAAACTCGCCAATCCCGTGGAAATCGCCACCGGCCAGTATGACGTCAAGCAATTTATCGTGTTTAAGGAAAACGATCCGGTTTCAACCGACGGCAAAAACCGCTGGCAGGAGGCAATTGACGCGTGGGTGGCGGCAAACCTGCAGGATGCCAAATACCGTCCGCCAACCGAAACCTATTCCGGCTCGGATCAGGCAGTGGGCATCCGCGTGACGACGCCGACCGACGGGCAGCAGGTGAACAGTAACGACGTCACTATTCAGGCAACGGTTGCAACGGTGAACGATCTTGACCGGGTGGAACTGTCGGTGGACGGCAGCATCGTCAAAACCGTCCGCGATAAAAATATCAATGAAACGATCACGATTGCCAACGGGTCGCACATTCTGAAAATCCAGGCGTTCGACACCAAAGGCAACAGTCTGGGAAACGATCTGCGGCTGGGGATAAATCAGCCCTACGCCTCCCCCACCCCCACGCCGACACCATGAAAAAATATCTCGGGGTTTTCTATTTATTGTCTGCTGCATTTTTGTACGGATGGTTTGCGATTTTATCACGTACTGTTGGATATACCATCCCAATTTTCTATCAAAATTTCATTCGTGCCGTCGTTGCCTCAACTATCCTTTTTGTCATCGTCCTTATTGAACGCGCGTGGATACCTATTCAAAGAAACGACTGGATCGTCATCATTGCCCGGTCTCTTGCCGGGTCAGTCGCGTTTCTTTCGTTCTTTATCGTCATTCTCGCCGTACCCATCGGCCCGAGTTATTTTCTCTTTTACGGCGGGTCGACGGTTATCGGTTTCTGGCTCGGTCACGTGTGGTTTTCTGAACACCTTACGTCAATAAAGGCAATTTCGCTATTGTTTGCGGTAATCGGACTGGGGATCGTGTATGGTGTAAACGTTCAATCGATTTCTCTTTTTTATGCAGTTCTTGCATTCGCAGCCGGAAGCGCGACTGCGGTGTGGAACGTTATAAGTAAAAAAATTTCTCATCGATATAAAGCAAGTTACCTGTCTTTTTGGGACGATGCGATAACAATCCTGACATATGGCGCAATAAGCCTTGTTGCCAAAGAGCAATGGACATCACCATCACTTTCAACAGCGTGGTTGGCAAGCAACGGCTTAGGCGTTTTTTATGTCGTGACCGGATTGCTCATGGTTGAGGGTTTTAAACGCATAGAAGCACAGATTGGTTCGATTATTCTTCTTGCGGAAATTATATTTGCAATATTCTTAGGTTGGGTTTTTTATCGTGAAGCATTGTCGCTGCTAAACATTCTGGGCGGAATTTTTATCGTTACTGCAATTATTCTGCCGGAAATATATACGAGGCGCCGTTAAATCACCGGTGAGACGCCGAACTTTTCAGCCGC
>CAYWVJ010000015.1:0-11519 GCA_964461825.1 uncultured Gammaproteobacteria bacterium | reverse complement strand
TTTTCAGCCGCGTATTCGAGGATTTTCTGGTGCACCGGCGCGATGTCGAGATTTGTCAGCGTTTTGGTCGGGTCAAGATACGTGACGCGCAACGTCCGTTTGTTCTCAAATGCATCGAGAAGCGCTACCGAATGAATAAGTTTGTGCACCTTCGATAGTACCTCAATCATCGGCCCGACGCGGAAATCCGGCGGCACCGCGAACGAAAAATCCTCGATAATCGGCGGATATTTGGGAATGGGCATATAGGTTTTGGGAGCCGAAAGATATTTTGCGATATCGGAAACCCGCGCGCAGTAGACGGTTACGTCGTTCTGCTCCAGGATATCTCCGGCGGTTCCGAAAATCTCCGCAATGCCCTTTGCTTCCCGCCAGTGTGAACCGCTCCACGCTACGGCGAGCATCGGAATTTCCCTGGGTAAATCTCCGTTTCGGTATTCATACACCATGGACAGTTCAAAGAGTTTCAGCGGATCTTTCCATTTGCGGTTTTCTTCGGTTACTGCAAGCATGCCGGAAATAAGCCCCGGCCGCATGTATACCCATTCCTCCGATAACGGATTGAGAATTTTATATGCTTTTTTGCCGCCCAGCAGTTTCTCGGAAATCATGGAATAAGAATACACTTCGGTAAACCCCCAATCGCGCAGGCGCGTTTTGATTTCGTATTCCCAGTGAAGTTCCGGATCGGGAATAACAACCGGCGGCGGGGCTGACGGCAGTTTCGGCTGTATCGTGTGGTAGCCGTATATTCGCGCGATTTCCTCGATAAGGTCAACGTCAATCGTTATATCGCGCCGCCAGCTTGGAATCGTGACGTGCATGTCATTCCCGCGGAGGCGGGAATCCAGTCCGAGCGGTTTCAAAATATTTTCAATTTCATTTGGTTTAAATTTTTTTCCAATGTACATTTCCAGTTTTTTTTGATTCACTGAAACGGCGTACGGTTTGAATGGTTTGGGATAGATGTCATGCAGGCGGCCCGCGATAGATGCGCCGGCGAGTTCTTCCAAAAGTTCAATGCCCGTATGAATCGTCGGCAGAACGAGTTCAGGGTCGAGACTTTTTTCGAAAAGCGATGCGGCTTCGGTCCGGTGAGAAAGTGCCATGACGGTTTTCCGGATGTTGACCGGGTTGTACGTCTGCACGAATAACACGACGCTGGCCGTCGAATTTTTAATGCTCGAGTTATACCCGCCCATGATGCCGCACAGGTCGATTAACCGGCCGTCGCCGTCTTCGATGACGATGTCGCCGCCGGCAAGGAGGTGCGTTTTGCCGTCGAGCGTCACGATCTTCTCGCCTTTCTTGGACTCCCGCAGCGTCATTTTTGCGCCGTTTATCTCCTCGTAATCGAACGCGTGGACCGGCTGGCCGTAGGCGCGCATCAGGTAGTTGGTTACGTCAACGACGTTGTTGACCGGCCGGATACCTGCTGCCGTAAGTTTCGTTTGCATCCACGCCGGCGACGGGCCGACACGGACGTTGGTTAATACTATCGACGTCCAGCGGGGATTCAGCGCAGCGTCTGTTTTAATCTGCAGTTTTTTCTCAATTTGAAATTTGAAACGTGACGCGTGAAATTTTTGCGCGTAGGGATCGTTGACGAATTTTGCCGGCAAGCCGAACCGGGGTAAAATGGCCGCTGCCTCGCGCGCGATGCCGGTTACGGACATTGCATCCGGACGGTTACCGGTAATTTCAATGTCGTAGACTATTTCTTTCCCGACTTTCGTTATCCGTTCAACCGACGGACCACAGAGCGACAGATACTCCTTGATTTGTTCCGGCGTTGCCTTCGTTTTCAGATAATCCCGTAGCCAACTATCTGGTATTAAAATATTCATAAATTTATAATTTTAAATTTGTAATTTTTAAATAGTATTTAATTTCAAATTTTAAATTTCAAATTAATAATTAAGATGTTCAGAATTGTTCTAAAAATCGCACGTCATTCGCGTAAAGTAAACGTATGTCATCCAGCTGCGTACCTGCCTTCATCATGTAGGTGCGCTCCACGCCCCACCCGAAGGCAAATCCGTTGTATCCCGCGGGAATTTTTCCGTTTTTTAACACTTCCGGGTGTACCATGCCGGCGCCGCCCAGTTCCAGCCAGCCGGATTTGCAGAGTTTACAGCCGCGGCCTAAACACACGCCGCAGGTTATGTCGACTTCAAATGACGGCTCGGTAAACTGGAAATGGAACGGCCGGATGCGCGATTTCCGCTCGGGTCCGAAAAATTGTTTGACGAAAAAGTCAAGTACCCCTTTGAGGTGTCCGATCGAGACGTCGTGGTCAATGTACAGGCCTTCGAACTGGTGGAACATCGGCGTGTGCGACACGTCAATCTGCCTCCTGTAGCACTTGGCAATGTTGATCATGCGGATCGGCAATTTTCCTTTTTCCATTTCCCGCACCTGGCCGTTACTCGTATGCGGCGTGAGGACCATTTGTTTGTACACATTCGATGTGTGCGAGATGAAAAACGTTTCCCACTCATCGCGCGCCGGATGACCCGGCGGCATGTTGAGAGATCCGAATGCGTACCAGTCCCAGTCAACCTCGGGGTGCCGCACGCGGGTAAACCCGATCGTCGAAAAAATGCGCGTAATTTCCTCTATCGCCTGCGTTACGATATGTAAATGCCCTTCGGGCGGCCGGATGCCGGGCATCGTCGGATCAAAGTGAGATCGTAGGTCGTTGGTCGTAGACGTTAATTTCTTGTTGATGGCCTCGATGATCGATCGTTTGACGTCGTTGACCACCGTACCCACCTGCCCGCGGTCCGCGGCCGGCACGAGACGGATTTTTTTCGTAAGCTTGGCAAGCTCGCTTTTGGCGCCCAAAAATTCTATCCGCAGCACGTCTGCCGGTTTGGTGCTTGCGGGAATGGCGGCAAGCGCGTCTTCCTGGCACTGCAAAAGCATGCCGATGAAATTCGGCGTGGCAATTGGATCAGCACTCGTATCGCTCATAGAAATTCTCTTTCATTGTACTAAAGAGCGGCAGCGTACGTCTACCGCTCTTTTTTTTATTTGATAACCCATCGGGTGTATTCCGTTTGGACGCCGAATGCACCAGCGGGCCGATAAGTTTCCCGTGCGAGTCCTTTCATTTCCCGATGCCACTTTTCCTGCCACACGGTTTTTTCTCTTGGCCAATCCGCATTTGTTACGACAATATCGCGAATAATCGGTTCCAATTCCGTGTCTAAATCTTCGTGCGCTTGTTCCCAGCCGGTGTCACGATCCAGATATATACGCAAGGCAGCTGTTTTAAGCATTAAGCCGCGTACTGTTGCATCATTGTCCGTGGCGCTGATGTCGTTACCGATCACACGAGCTGCTTCATCGTTGCCTGCCAGATGTAATTCCCATATCAAATTGTTCTGCGCCCAGGTATACGTATCAAGTAACTCCGGATTTACTTTCAAAGTATCAGCGATACGTTGAATGGCGCTGTCCCGCAATTCCTGCGTGCTGGGAATTTCCCCATGGTTTTGCGGATTCCAGAACTGGGCAATGTGTTTTTGGATTGCAATATCCTTCTGAATTCGCAATTGTCCAGGCATGGCGATATTCCGGTTATTGCTATCGATTATCTGCGTTTCCGGTCCTGCTATTTCATGTGTATGCATATGTTTTCACCTCCTTTCCACAAAAAACCCCGCTTCCGGCGGGGCTGTTGGGTTTTACAAATTATTTTTTATCTACCCAAAGAACCCCGCTTTAGCGAGGTAAAAAAGAATGCGTTTAAATTTTGTGTATGCATATATTTGTTATTGTATGCTTAACTGATGCCTTTTTTCAAGTTTTTCAACTTTTGTGTATTTTCCGGCAAACCAATCCAGTTTTTTAAACAGATCGTCAAAACGTTTGTTGAGTTGCGCTATTTTTTCGTCAAAATAAGAAACAGTAACGTAATTGCTTCGTTTGGTCATAACCGAATATTAGTTGACGCTCTTCACTTTGTCAACGATTTGTGCGAAAACCTCGGGGTCGTCGGTTATGAGGTTTGCAAGGATTTTGCGGTCCACCCCGATGTGCGCCGCCTTGAGTTTACTGACAAATGCGCTGTAGGAAAGGCCGTTCTGTTTGACTGCCTCGTTGATTCTTGTTATCCACAAGCGTCGCAAATCCCGCTTCCGGTTTTTGCGGCCGGTGTGGGCGTACTCGCCTGCGTGCAGATACGCCTGCGTTGCGGTGCGGATCAGGCGCCGTTTGGTCATCCGGTAGCCTTTGTTGGCCGAAAGTATTTTGTGATGTCTTCGTCCTGCCTGGACTCCCCGTTTAACTCTCATAAATTAATAATGAATAAACGAATAATCGAATAATATAATAAATTACGTATACAAAAACTGTTTTATTTTTTTCGCATATTTTGTATTCGTTACGAGTTGCGGCGCGTCCTGCCTTCGCTGGCGCGCTTTATTTTTTTTGCTGCGCAGATGCCGCGCACCCTGCACGCGGTGCACGAGTTTCCCCGATGCGGTGAGTTTAAACCGCTTGCGTACAATTTTTTTTGTTTTCATCTTTGCCATATATTATTCCTTTTTCTTATTCGGTACGATCATTGCCACCAGCAGTTTACCCTCGAGTCTCGGTTCGCGCACTACTTTGACGTTTTCCAGTAAGCCGATAAACCGCTTCATGACGTTAAACCCGAACTCCTTGCGCGTAATTTCCCGTCCGCGGAAAAAAAGCGACAGTTTTACCTGGTTTCCGTCGCGGACGAACTGCGCAGCCTGTTTGAGTCTCGTGTCGAAATCGTGCGCCCCGATAAACGGCCGCAGGCGGATTTCCTTGACCCCCACGTTTTTCTGGCTTTTCTTCGCTTCCCGCTCCTTTTTTGCTTCCTGATACTTAAACTTTTTAAAATCAATGAGCTTCGCGACGGGCGGATTGGCCTTTGCGGCTATCTCCACCACGTCAATGCCTTTTTCCTTTGCCATCTGGAGCGCCTCGATTTTCGAAACGATCCCGATTTGCTTGCCGCTCTCATCCAAAAGACGGATCGTCGGTGCCGTAATCTGATAGTTGAGACGGTAGTATTTAGCGAAAGTGCTCAAGCTGATCCTGTAAAAAAGACAAAAAATCCTCAAGAGATCTGCTCTTGAGATCTTCGCCCTTCCTTGTTCGGACAGAAATGGTATTCGTTTCCATTTCCTTATCCCCGATTATAGCGAGTACCGGCACTTTTTGCAACGTGTGAACGCGGATTTTTGCGCCCATAGGCTCGCTTTTGTCATCAACCTCGGCGCGGATATCCTTCGATGTGAGAAAATCAGCGGCTTTGCGTGCGGCTTCCGTGTGCCGCCCTGCAATCGGGATAATCACCACCTGTACCGGTGAAAGCCAGACGGGCAACGCACCTTTGTACTTTTCCAGAAGGAATGCCATCGTGCGTTCTATGGCGCCGATTGACGCGCGGTGGATGACGATGGGTTCTTCTTTTTCGCCCTTTTCGTTGGTGAAAGTAAGGGCGAAGCGTTTGGGCATCACGAAATCGTATTGCACCGTGAATGCCGTTTCTTCAACGCCGTTGACTTTTTTCATCTGCACGTCGATTTTCGGGCCGTAGAATGCCGCCTCGCCCGGCGCCTCAAAATACGGTGCATCTATCTCTTTAAGGACACTGCGAAGAACTTCTTCCGCATAATCCCATGACTTGTCATCTTTGTAATATTTTTTCTCATCGCGGCGGTCTCCGAGCGACAGGCGGAAGCGATAGTCCTCACCCTTCGCAAACCCTAAGGCGCCGTTGAGGTAGTCTATGAGCCGGATAACTTCTTTGATGACGTCTTTGGCTTTTTCTTTTGGCGTAAAGATATGCGAGTCCGTGAGCGTAAACGTGCGCACGCGCATGAGTCCCGAAAGTTCGCCGCTTTTTTCATACCGGAATTGCGGCGAAATTTCCGCGATCCTGAGCGGCAATTCTCGGTAGCTTCGCGGTACACTTTTGTAGAGCATAAAGTGGTGCGGGCACGTCATGGGCCGCAGGATCAGTTCATCTTCATCTACTTTCATAACAGGGTACATCGTACTTGCGTAATATGGGTAATGGCCGGACGTTTTGTAAAGCTCTGTTTTGGCAATCGGCGGCGTGTACACGTGTTGGTAGCCCCACGCAAGTTCCGTGTCCACGACAAACCGCTCAAGGATGCGCCGTATGACGCTGCCTTTGGGCGTTAAAAGCGGCAGACCGCGTCCCACCAGATCGGAAAAAACGAACAGGTTGAGGTCTTTGCCGATTTTTCGGTGATCCGATTCCTCGGCAATGCGCTGCTGTTCCAAATATGCGTCAAGTTCTTTTTGCGTCGGGAAAACAGTTCCGTAAATTCTCGTCAACATCTTGTTTTTTTCCGACCCGCGCCAGTACGCGCCGGCAACGGAAAGCAGTTTAAAAAACCGCAATTTTTGCGGATTATCAACGTGGCCGCCGCGGCATAGATCAGAATAATTTCCGGACGTGTATATCGTGATGGTCTGATCTTTGTATTCGTCGATGAGTTCCTGTTTATAGGTATTGTCTTTAAACAGCGCGCGCGCCTCTTTTTCGCTTACTTCTTTGCGTTCAAATGTTTTCCAGCCTTTGACGATTTCGCGCATCTTCTTCTCTATTTTCGGAAAATCCTCTTCGGAAATGGTGACGTCGTCAAAATCGTAATAAAATCCGTTTTCTATTGCCGGGCCGATCGTACGAAGAGCCTGCGGATAAAGCTCCGTGATTGCCGCTGCCAAAAGATGGGCACACGAGTGGCGCAAATGATTAAGATATTCATTGTCAATTTTCATGTTCCTCCTTATTGTACGTAATTTATAGTGTTTCGCAAAGTGGGAATCCGGCGGGGGCTAGCTCCCCACCGGGATTCCCCCCTTAACTGCCTTTTCCGATATACACTTTACGCTCCAACGGTTCCTGTATGATGGAACTAATCTTGCGCAACCAGTTGTCTTTTTCTGCATCCGGCAAATCCAAATAATTATGGGCGAGTTCCAGCAGCGGATGTTCCATGATGATGCGCCTTTCTCCTTCTTCCTCAACGTCGAATCGAATGAGCTTGTTTAAAACATGCCACTGAGCGATCAGTTCTTCTTGTCGGACGCTATATTTCAGATGTTCCCGATCAGGACTGCTTTCCAATTTGACAGCCAGATCATTAACTGCGAACCGCATAATACTCAAAACAGGTTCACAAAAACGGCTCCTAAGTTTAGAACGAAATTCGATCTGGTTTATTTCCACTGATTTTGGAATTTCATTATTATTCATACCTTTCACCTCCTTTCTTAATAAAAACCCCGCCGTTGCGGGGTTGTTTGGAAGTTTAAGAAAAGAGGTCTTAAGCCGCCGGACTACCCCCCAACGAGTATTGGGTTGTGGTAGTCGTGGTCAACTGATCTCCGTTTTTGCTCATAAACACAAAAAATCACCTTGTGTTGGATCCGTCATCTGACGGAGGTTCCATCCAACTTTGGTGACTTATTTTGCATCTTTACGCTGATGCAGCGCTTCTCTTTGAGGTTGGTTAGGTCTCATGCAAGCGAGAAGTACGTTAAGTATACCGCAGTCCTTTTGCTTTTGCAACAAACGGTTTCATAGTTGCGATTTCTGATGGGGAGTTTTTGAACGTAAAGAGTATTTTATCGATGTAATTTGCCAGGTCCTCGAAGTAATACACGTCGCGCACTGCTACGTCTTCATGTTCGGCAAGAAGCGGTTCCACATCAATCGTTCCTATCTTCATCATTCGCCAGAGCATGTTTGGGGCATAGGCTTTGGCTTTTAAGGCCTCATTCCAGAACAGCGCGCGTTTCGTCATGAAAAATGGCGACACGACGTCAAAGCGGATAACTCTGCGGTCCGTTATGTAGGTTTTGGACTTTTTGTATACCATCTGGTTCCACCAGACGCCGACGATAAGCAGAAGTACTGCAAGCAGCAGTCCGGTAACCTGAAGAAGAACGGCATACAGCGGCACAATGGTACCGATGCCCCAAAGGACGAGATACAGAAAAACTGCCAAAAATACAGTCCGCGCAATAGCGATCTGTTTGGCAAGCGGATGCGGCGTCACGACGTAGAGCACCCGTTCGCCTTCCTGCTGTCCGTCGAATGTTTCCATGCTCAGATTATACTACAAAGACGTAAACGTGATTGACGGGATCACTCCGCACGATTTTCCAGTTCGGAAATATGAAACTGTTGGAGACGACACGCGTCCCCTTTTTGCACTCGCGTTTGAGTTTTGCGGCAAGTCTGTCCATTTTCCACGGTAATAGGTAGATAAAGACGGCGTCGGCATCACGGATATGAGCCGTCCACAAGTTTTGCCAGCGCGTATCGGTGGTGAGTTTTGCAAAAAGCACGAGCAGCGGATTTATTTCAAAGCCGGTTGCGCGCGCGCCTTTTTTTTGGGCCAGCCGCAGAAGTTTGCCGTTGCCGGAGCCCAAGTCATAGACGACGTCCCCGGTTTTGATACGCGCAAGCCGGATCATCGCCGCGGCCGCGGAAGTGCCGGTCGGCACAAACGGCGCGCCGCTTACAAACGCAACGATGATAAACAGCAGAAAAATCCCCAAAAGGAGCTGCATTATGAGGACAAGCGCGAACGCTATTGACAACGCCATTCCAGCCTTTTATGATACAGATATGCGCAGGATTTTGCTACTTCTTGCCGCTGCGGGATTATTCTTCTTCGCGTCCGCGTCACCGGTTGGGGCAACGCATTCGTGGGGCGGCTATCACTGGGCGCGGACAATTAATCCGTTCACGCTGAAACTCGGCGACAACCTGATGACCGGATGGAAACAGTTTTTGGGGTTAGCTTCGTCGGACTGGTCGCTATCGAACATATTGGATACAAGCATCGTCCCCGGGTCGGCAAAAGGCAACTGCCGCGCAACGACCGGCCGCGTTGAGGTGTGCAACAAAGCATACGGGAACAACGGCTGGCTTGGGCTCGCGCAGATCTGGGTAAGCGGGCAGCACATCACGGCGGGCACCGTGAAGGTGAACGATACGTACTTTGCAACTGCGTCGTACAATACGCCCGCGTGGCGGCAGTTCGTCATGTGTCAGGAGGTGGGCCACACGCTGGGACTGGACCATCAGGACACGGATTTTTCGAACGCGAACGTCGGCAGCTGCATGGATTACACGAGTGATCCCGACGGAACAATCCTGCGCCAGCTTTCCAATCTCGATCCCAACAAGCACGATTACGACGAACTCGGTTTAATTTACGCGCATTTTGACGCGTTTACGTCGCTTGGTGCGACAAAAGGCCAGATTGCGCAGCAGACGGCTGGAGATGCACCCGATAACCTTGAAGACCGCAGCAGCTGGGGCAAATTAGTTAAACAGGAAGGTAAAATTGCCGTCTACGAGCGCGATTTTGGCGCCGGCAACAAAGTATACACGTTCGTCATTTTGGCGACGTAAGCTCCCCGAATACTAAAATCCGTTTGAGCGTGGTCCCCGGCGGCCAGCACGTCATGAGCGTGAGAATGGGTTTTGCCGACTCGCCCCGCAAATACGAAACGTCATTGGCGCCGACGATTTTTTTCCCGGTTACGCGGTACACGAATTTTGTATTGCGGTAATACAGGTCAATTTCATCGCCGGGTTCGAGTTTGTTGATAAGGTAAAAGACCGCGTTATACCGCAGGGCATTGTAAAAATCTTCGGACGAATGCGCAAAAAGGAACACGTTGCCCACGGCTCCCGGTACTGCCGTGCCGCGTGCGTGCGCCACGCCTCGCGTCAGCGCATCCTGGTACTCACGGGAATTATACGGGTCGACATTCGCGATCACCCGCGCGTTGGCGCCGATTTTCGGGATGACGATGCCAAACTCACGGTCAACTGGTTCTACGGCTTTCACCGTCCGCCGGGTTGCATAGCGGATTTCTGCCTGTCCCATCGGAAAAAACGTGAGAAGCAGTATCGCGATACCCGAAAGCGCCAGAACAACGCCTATCGTTATGAAGGTTTTTGCCTGAGAAGCCATACAAGGAAAACAACGATAAGGAGAATGCCTGCTGCCCACGCTGCCGTCCGGTTGCCGGCCGCATTTGCCGGCTGTGCGGGCGCGGGCGTAACCGCGCTTGGCGTTGCCTCTCCGAGCACACCTGCCTCGCCGGCAGACTGGCCTGCTGAAGTCCCGGTTTCTGCTCCGAGCACATTACCGTTGGTACCCGCGGGAATAGCCCCTACCGTGCCTGTTGCGCGCGATACACTTGTCGCAACCGTTACGCTCTGGGAGTCGCCCACGACTCCGGAGCCGTTACCCGCAGCGTCAAACGCGCGGATCGCATAGTAGTAATTCGCGCCGCAGTCCGGCGGGTTGTCGGTGTACGAGCTGTCAGTATTTGATCCGACGGATATCTGGCCGATTTTCGTACTGCCGTCGGCGCTGAACGACGTGTTTGTTGACCGGTACACTTCCACTTTGACCGTTTTTCCGCCATCGTCTGCAGTGCGCAGTGAGATCTGATACGCGCAGTTGTTTTTGTTTTTGGCGTAATTGGTCGGCGTGCCCGGACCGTTTCTCGTGAAATTTACGCTTACCGTCTGCGTGGTTGCGTTGTTGGTGCCGTCGGTTGCCGTTGCGTAAAAACCGTACGATGCATCCTCGTTTATCTGGTTTGACGAGGTCTGGCAATTTGCCGTGTTATTGCCGCCGGGTATTACGGTTATGGCTGCGCCCAGCGCATTCCATGAGCCGCCGTTTTTCTGCCAGTAGCACTGCACGGAAATTGACGGCACCTGGTTCTGATCAAGTACGACGACGTTAATCGTGAGATCCGTCTGGTTCGTCGGGCTTTTGGGCGCCGCAATCTGCGCGTTTAATGGGTTTGCGGCATACGCAACGGGCGCAAAAAGTATCAGCGCAAAAGATGCAAGAAATGTTTTTATAGCGTTATTCATGTTTCCTCCGTAAGAGCCATCCGACAGACCCGAGCGCAGCGCCGCCGGTGATAAGCGCGAACGATACGTAGAGCCACAATGTGTTTGCGCCGGTTTCCGGAAGTTCAGTTGATGCGCCCAGCACCTGGCCGGTTACGCTGACGTTTGCGCCGTTCTGCTGATCCGTAAGCACCCGCACCTGCGTGCCGACGAACGTATCGGCAACAAACCCGGGATTCACCGCAGTAGCCGTAAGATCTGTGCAGTTGGTGTCTGTTTTACATCCGGACGCCCATGCAAGATCGTTGTAGAGCCCGGGCTGCACGCTGCCTGCGATGTCTGCCATGTACGTTATCGTTACCGTTTCACCGACAGCCATGTTGCCCAGATTCCACACGCCCGGTGAATGATAATTCGGGTTGCCGGTGAGGGCGAATATATTGCCGCGGACGTTGGAGACTTCGGTATACGTGCCGTCGCGCGGCACGAATCCGCCCGCCGGAAGATCAGTGATTTTGACGTTGTACGCGGCGCTTTGGGTTGCCGTTACGGTAATTGTGAAGAGCACGCCGTCGCCGGGCTTCATCGTTGCCCCGCCGGTGTTATT
>CAYWVJ010000014.1:8965-17479 GCA_964461825.1 uncultured Gammaproteobacteria bacterium | reverse complement strand
GGTGCAACCGGCACAAGCGGTGAAACCGGTCCGACGGGTGCCACAGGTGCTACCGGTACGTCGGTATAACCAAAACAACGTGCGTGAAGAATGAAGAGATGATAACGTCTCCGCTCTTCTTCACGGAATTATTTGTTCCGGTGTCGCACGCGGTGCAGCATTTTTCTTGCCCACTCGTGCGGCTTGAAATTAATAAGATACAGCGCAATGACGAGCCCGATGACGATGTAGAGGAAGTCCGCGAGCGTCGGTTGCCGCAAAAACCGGACAAGCTGAAACGGGAAAAAAATGAGGGTGAGCGACACCAAAAGGTCTACGCCCCACGTCTGTTGATACAAAAGACCAACCGCGCCGGCGATTTTTGCCGCACCCAATACGATAAGGTATACGGCAAGCGTCCGGTGTGTGAGTATCGCCGGAATAATTGACGCGGCCATCCGCATGATGAGGTCATGCGGATCCTCGGCAAGTTCTCCGGCCATGTACGCCTGATAGAAGACAAACGCACGCCTGCCGAAAAGAAGAATGCCTGCTCCCAGAAAAAATTCCACAAGCCCCGCCGCCATCTTATACGCGATGATAAACCACGATATGTGGAATTCTTTTTCAATCTTTTCTTCGGTGATCAGGGGCATACGTATAGTATAATGCATGATAGTTTGGCAAACGTATGAAAGCAGCACGGGTTACCGCATTTGGCGGCGTTGAGACAGTTGTTATATCTGACATTCCCGAGCCGAAGGTAAAACCCGGGCAGATTCTCGTTGCCGTCCGCGCGGCGTCTTTTAATCCTTTTGACGGCTTTTTGCGCCGGGGTGCGATGCCGACACTGGCCACGCCGTATGTTGCCGGCGGAGATTTTTCCGGTGTCACTTCAGAGGGAAAAGAAGTGTTCGGTACGGCGATAGTCGTCTCCGGCGGATCGGGCGCGTTTGCGCAGCGCGCAGCGGTAAATGAAAAAAATTGTGCGCCGAAACCGGCAAACGCAAGTTTTGCTGAAGCGGCAGCACTCCCTTTGGTCGGGTCAAGCAGCGTGCAGGCGCTTGAGGAGACGATACGCGTTGTGCCCGGGATGCGCGTGCTTATCCACGGCGCTGCCGGCGGCATCGGCCACATCGCCGTTCAGCTTGCCAAAACAATGGGCGCATGGGTGGCGGCAACCGCCCGTACGCCGGACATTGCGTTTGTAAGAAGTTTGGGTGCGGATGACGTCGTCGATTTTACACGCGAAGATTTTTCAAAAAAATGGAAAGATCTCGATGCGGTATTTGATACGGTTGGCGGCGACGTGCTTGCAAAATCAGAACTCGTGATTAAACCGGGCGGAACGATCGTATCGATGAAAGGGGCGCCGGTTCACGGCGTTGCCCAGCAGACAAAACAGACGGCTGAGCGGCTTGCGCGCGTCGCGGAACTTTTTGACAGCGGTGCGTTCAGGGTGCATGTTGATAAAACATTCCCGCTTGAGGAAGTCAGAGACGCGTGGCAGTTTCAGGAAACTGGCCATCCGAAAGGAAAAGTGGTAATGTCGATTGCATGACGATTCGTTTTTTGGGAACCGGACCGGCCGGCGGAAACCTCAAACCAGAGGGGAAATCCCGGCGGTTGGAGTCAAGCCTGCTCATCGGCGCGCCGCAGGGCATCATCCTTTTTGAGGCGACACAATTTTTCAGGGAGCAGGAAAAATATATCGGCCACATTGATGCGGTTTTTATTACCCATGCGCACAAAGACGCCAGCGGCGGCATACCGCTCTTGCCCAAAGGGATCCCCGTGTACCGGGATCCGCAGCCGTACAATCCGATTTCCTGCTGCGGCGTAACGGTAACGCCGGTTCCGGTTGAGCATGCGATCGGGTTTCCCACTGTCGGGTATTTTGTTAGTGGCGGCAAAACGTCGCTTATGTATATGAGCGATGTCGCGAAATGGGACCTGACCGCCGAATCGTACATGAGGAAAGCCGATACGCTTATCATCGACAGTTCCATCTGGACCGGCAGCATGCCGTCGCACATCCGCATTCAGGACGAACTTCCCAAACTCTGCGCGTGGGAAAATACGCGTATCATCCTTTCCCACATCGGCAAAACCGCGCCGCCGCATGAACAGCTGGCTGGTGACGCAAAAAAACTGTGCCCCAAAACCCTCGTTGCCTACGACGGGATGGAAATTACGGTATGACTTACCCAATTAAATCGAATGACTGAAGCTTCTGTTTGGTTATTTCAGACGGCCCACGAAGCAGCCGGTGCTGCAGATTAACCAGCTGCGCATATAATCCGTTTTTGTCTTTGAGAAGCTGTGCGTGCGAACCTTCCTGCGCGACTTTTCCGTTTGCGAGCACCAGTATGTGACCGGCGCTGGCGATGGTTGAGAGCCGGTGCGCGATGATGATTGCCGTGCGGCCGCGCATGAGTTCATTGAGCCCTTTTTGCACCTCGAGTTCGGCGCGCGAATCAAGTGAGCTCGTTGCCTCGTCCAGCACGATAATCGGCGCATTTTTGATGATTGCACGGGCAATCGCAATCCGCTGTTTCTGCCCGCCGGAAAGCTTTACTCCGCGTTCGCCGATCATGCTGTTGTAGCCGTCGGATAGCTGTTCAATAAACGCGTGTGCGTTTGCCGCTTTTGCCGCGCGCACAACCTCCGCGTCCGAGGCGTCGGGCTTGCCGTACCGGATGTTTTCCCTGATGGTACCCGAAAAAAGCAGTGATTCCTGAAATACAACGGCAACTTTCTCGTGGAGCGATGACTGCGTGACGTCGTGAATGTTCGTGGTAGCGACGGCGATTGTCCCTTTTTGCGGTTCATAGTAGCGAAGAAGCAGGTTGACGATCGTTGATTTGCCTTCGCCCGACTCTCCGACGAGCGCAAATTTTTCGCCTTTACGGATGGTAAACGTGATATCCCGAAGTACATGTTTGCCGCTGTCATATGAAAACCACACGTGCGAAAAACGAATCGGGGAAGCGGCGTCAAGCGTTCGCGCGCGGGGAACATCGCGGATTTTCGTCTGCGTTTCCATGAGCGCAAAATAATCCGCCGATCCGGCGCTTGCCTGCTGGATTTGTCCCAAGATAAACGACATGGCAAACAGCGGGAACCGCGCCTGCTGCACGAGTTGCAGCAGAAACGTCATTTCACCAAGCGTAAACCGTTTATGGAACGTCCAGTACACGATGTAGCTGAATATGCCGAACAGAATGACGTTGAGGGAAAACCTGCGGACGAAATCATACGTGTGCCATTGCCGCGACTGCGTTTTTGTGAGCCCTTCAACGTCGGTGCGGTGGGTAAGGTACGCGGCAAGCTCCGCTGCCTCTGCGGCAAACGATTTGACGACCCTGATGCCGACCAGACTTTCGAACACGCGCCCCTGACTTTGGTCAACGATCGCATTTTTCTTTCCTTCGACAGCCATCCACGCCTGGCTGGATCGGTGCGAAATGAGAATGTAAAGGGGAAACAGAACGGCGAGCAAAACCGCAATAATAGGCGAGTAAAACGCAAGAAGGATTATGGTAACCAGCGCGGTGAGGAAAAACGGCAGGAAATTATTGAGCATGTTTTGGATAAATTCGGTAATCGACGTAATGCCGCGGTACATTTTATTGACGATGCGGCCGGTTATTTCGTTGTCAAAATAGCCGATGTGCAGCGACAGCACGTGGCCGTAGAACTTTTTGGATAAAAACGTCTGCAGCTTGATCGTCAGAAGGTCGCCGATCCACTGGCCCACTGCGGTGAGCGTGGTTATGAGCAGGTCGGTTGCTGCGATCGCAACAAGAATCCACACGATTGACGACATGCTGCCGCTTTTGCCGGTAAGCTGACCCACGATCGTGTCAACGATGAGTTTGGTTAAATACGGCCCGACGAGCGAAAGCGTTGATATGAGAATGACAAACGTCCCCATGAATATATACCACGGAGCATATTGTCGGGTAAATCTGATGATCCGAAAAATCGGCTGCACACGTGAATTATCTCACATTACTCGCTGATTTCAATTTCGGATTCGCCGCGTACTTCCACAGACGTCTGTATGGATTCGTTTTCGCGGGGTTTCTCTTGACCGGGCGCTTCAGTATGCGTTTGGGGCGTAGGCGTAGGCGTTGGTGTTATCGTGACTGTCGGCGTTGTCTCAAGGGGTGCGGGTTCTTCCATCTCGATTCGCGCCGCCAAGTTCGTCCGCAGCTGCGTTGCAAATTCGTCGGGATTTGTTTGGAACAGACGTATCGCTGCGCCCGGTCCTCCCAGACCCAAAAGAAACGATGCAAAAAGCGTTGCAAGCACGTGCATAGCGTACCTCCTACACATGTATCAACGCGTCAATGCATAAACCGTAACACCTGCCGGACGGGGGTCAGTCGTTTTCGCGCCGGCGGATGACGGAATCCCCGCGGACGGCCGGCGTTTCGGGGATTTTGAGTTCTTGTTCCTGTTTTTCAATGATTTTGTCAAGGTGATCACGGTTGACGTCGGCTCGTTTCTTGAGCGCTTCAACCGTCGCGTCGAAATTTTTCATCGATCGGATTTTTTCCGTTTCCGTTTCGCTTTTTTTCACCTCTTCGGTCCGGCGTTCGACAATCGTATCGGCAACCGTCGTTTTGAGCTGTTTTGTGGGCGCCGTTTGCAGCGCAATATTTTCCGTCAACACTTTTACGGGATAGAGGATATTGCCGGGTAAACTCGACTGGGCGGCAAATACCGTACCCACAGAAAGCACCGCCGCGGCAAGCCCCGCGCCGATCGCGTATCCCCAATGCCGCGCCCGGAAGCGGACGGGTTTGCCGACAACGTTGAGTATCCGGATGCGCGCATTTGTGCGGAAGCTTTCCCGCGGCGCTGCATCAGTTTTTAATTTCCGTAATATTTGTTCAAGATCAGTCATACGACACGAGTGACCGTAATTTTGCGATGGCGCGGCTTTGTAAAACGCGCACATGCGCAATCGGTTTATCCAGCAACTGACTTATTTCCTCGTTTTCCCGTTCCTCGATGTATTTGAGAATAATAATCTCCTGATACGACTGAGGCAAGAGCGTAAGCTGTTTCATAATATACTCCTTTGTGAGGCGCCGGTGTACGGCTTCTTCCGGGTTTTGTTTCGGATCTTCGGTATCCTGAATGTCGTCAAGCGACACCCGGGGTTTATGTTTGCGGTAGTGGTCGATAATTTTATTGCGCGTAATACGGAACAGCCACGCCTCAAACGGAAGCCCGCGTTCCTCAAACGTCCCGATATGCTCAAATGCGCTCACAAACGCCGTTTCGGTGATGTCTTCGGCATCCTCGTGCGTGCCCACACGAAAAAAGACGAACCGGTACACGGCGTCCACGTATGTGTCGTACAATGCCCCGAACGCCTGTGTATCGCCGTTTCGGGCACGGGTGACAAGGGCTTGGATATCCACCGATGTCCTCATACGTAGTAACGGAAAGATCGGAAAATTATAACACCTCGGCGGCAAATTCTTTCATGAGTTTGGCGATTTTGGGATCGATGACATATTGACAGTACGGCTGGTAGGAATTTTTCTCGTAGTAATTGCGGTGGTAGTCTTCGGCAGGATAAAACGTTGTATACGGAACGATCTGGGTGACTGCGCCGGAAATTCCGCTTTTGAGTTTTTCCGCAGTGTTTTTCTGTTCCTGTGAATGGTAAAAAATTGCACTCCGGTATTGGGTGCCGACGTCGTTGCCCTGGCGGTTCGCCGTCGTGGGATCATGGAGACGGAAAAATACCGTGAGAAGTTTTTCAAAGGAAATACGTTCGGGGTCAAATTCGATCCTTACGGCCTCCGCGTGGCCGGTGTTGCCCTTACATACCTGCTCGTACGTCGGGTTTGCGACTGTTCCGCCGGCGTATCCGGGTGTTACGGATGAAACTCCCCTGAGCCGTTTGAAAACGGCTTCAGTGCACCAAAAACACCCGCCTGCAAGGGTTGCTGTCTCCATGATTGTATTCTAGCATACACATAATTCCTTACTTTACAAATTTTCCTTACTTTGATAGTATTGCCTTACTATGCAGCAGCTGGCAACGATTACAGCAAAACGGCAACTGACCATCCCGATTACCATGTTTAAAAGAATGGGCCTGCAAACAAGCCGAAAAGTGTTCGTTCGGGCAGTAGGCAATCAACTTATTATCGAACCTGCAACTTCTCTTGTTTTGTCCCTTGCCGGATCCGTGAAGATACCAGATCGATATAAAGGGAAATCTGCAGATGAAATGATTGCTATTGCGAAACGCGAGTATTTCAAAAAAAAGAAATTATGATATTCGTCGATACAAATATTTTCTTGCGTTTTCTTCTTGCTGACGTTACCGACCAACATGCCGAAGCGAAAACATTATTTTTGGATGCTGCCACCGGGAAAAAACATGTAGTAACGTCAACTATGGTTCTATTTGAACTCTATTGGGTGCTATCAAGTTTTTACGGAAAAAATAAAAAAGAGATATCGCACGTACTTACAAAAATACTTTCCATGCACTTTATCGATATAGAAAACCGGGAGATAGTAGAAAAAGCAGTAATTATCTATAAGGATACGCCGTTTGACCTGGAAGATGCATATAATATTTCATTTGCGAAAATTCACGGAATAAAAGATTTTAAAACATTTGATAAAAAACTCAGAAAGAAGTTTATAGCAGGATAAAATTGTAGTATAATACCGTAGTTCTGCCTACGAGAAATATCCCGCGGGAGCGGGTTTTTATATGGATATCCGGAATGTTGCAATCATCGCCCACGTAGACCACGGAAAAACGACGCTCGTTGACGGGATGCTTAAGCAGACCCATACGTTCCGCGAGAACGAGAAAGAAATGGGAGAAACGACCATTCTGGACAGCAACGCGCTCGAGCGGGAAAAAGGCATCACGATACTAGCGAAAAACACCTCCGTTTTTTATAAAGGTACGAAGATCAACATCATTGATACCCCCGGGCATGCGGATTTTTCCGGCGAAGTGGAGCGCGTCATCAACATGGCGGACGGCGCGCTTTTGGTAGTCGACGCGGCCGAAGGCCCGCTGCCGCAGACGCAGTTTGTGTTGCAGAAGGCATTGGAGAACAATCTGAAAATTATCGTCGTTATTAACAAAATCGACCGCAAAGATGCGCGGCCGGCGGAAGTGCTGCGCGAAACGGAAGAACTGTTTTTGCATCTGGCGCATCACGAGGGCCATCTGGATTTTCCGGTCATCTATGCAGTCGGAAGAACGGGCATGGCGTGGGATCACTATCCCGAAGAAATAAGGGGTGATCTGACGCCGCTTTTCGAAGCGATTCTTCGGTTCGTTCCGGCGCCCAGCGTTGACGAAAATAAACCGTTCAAAATGCTCGTGTCGACGCTTGATTTTGATCCGCACAAAGGATCGTTTGCGATAGGAAAAGTATCGCAGGGAACGATTGCGCCCGGCGCCCGGGTTTTGCAGATGTTAGAAAACGAAAAACTCGGCGAATTTACCGTTCCTGAAGTATTTACCAGTGCAGGGCTCAGACGGGTTCCGGCAGCAATCGGGGAATCGGGCGACATCATCGCAGTAACCGGCATTTCCGATGTCGGGATCGGGCAAACGCTTACTGACCCGTCGGATCCGACGGGTTTCCCAAAAATTGCGTTGGAGGAACCGACGTTAAAGATTTTGGTTGCACCCAACACGTCGCCGTTTGCCGGCCGCGAAGGGAAGTTTTCGACGGCGCGGCAGCTCCATGAGCGGCTTCTTAAAGAAAAGAAGACAAATATCGGGCTGCGGATTACCGAACAAACCGGCGGCTCGAGTTTTATTGTTGCCGGCCGCGGAGAACTGCATCTGGCGGTGTTATTTGAAAATTTACGGCGGGAGGGGTATGAGTTTCAGGCCGGAAAACCCGAGGTTATCACTAAAGGTGATTTGGAGCCGTTCGAAGAGATAACCATTGAGATAGATAACGCGTTTATCGGCGTGATAACCGAAGAACTCGGCCGTCGCAGGGCCGAGCTTCTCGATACAAAAACCGACGAACGCGGCATGACGAAAATGGTTTACAAAGTTTCCAGCAAAAACTTATTGGGTTTCCGCGGCGATATTCTGACCAAAACCCGCGGCAACGGCATATTCGCGACGCGATTTATCGGATATTTTCCGGTATCTGCCAGCATTCCGAAACTGCGCAGCGGTGTGCTGATTTCCCTTGAGACCGGTAAATCGTCTGCCTACGCGCTGACAACGGTGCAGGAGCGCGGCCGTTCTCTCATCGGTCCGGGCGTGCCGGTATACGAGGGCATGATTATCGGCATGAACAACCGCGCAGACGATATTGAAATTAACGTATGTAAAACGAAGCGGCTTACCAATATCCACAGCGCCACGGCGGATGTGGCCATTCAGCTTGATCCGCCGGTTATTCTGTCGCTTGAGCAGTGCCTGGATTTCATAGAGGAAGATGAACTTCTGGAAGTGACGCCGGTGAGTCTCCGGTTGCGGAAAAAATTCCTCACGCACACCGACCGCGT
>CAYWVJ010000014.1:0-8865 GCA_964461825.1 uncultured Gammaproteobacteria bacterium | reverse complement strand
TGACGCCGGTGAGTCTCCGGTTGCGGAAAAAATTCCTCACGCACACCGACCGCGTCCGATACTCCCGGGGAAGCAAAAAATAGCGTGAATTTTGGGTAAAAATAACAAATATTCACTCGATTTTGACAAAACTGAGTGAATACAATGCATCAGAAATCGGTTTTGGAACATCTGCAGAAATTCCATCCAACATACGTGTAGTGTATTATAGAAGTATGAACCTGTCCAACGAGCAGTTGGCGGCGCTCGTGTCAAAAAGCAACGTTGATCAAACCCGCCTGTCCGCTGCAGTCGATTTTGCCAAAAGCGCTAACGTGCCGCTTGCGGCCGCGCTCGTCGAGAAAGGCGTGCTTTCCGACGAACAGCTCGGCGCAATAGTCGCAGCCTACTACAAGGTACCGTTTATCGCGCTTTCCAAACTTTCCATTCCCGAAGACGTGTTCCACATCGTTCCGGAAAAAATAGCAAGAAAACAGAAAGCGATTGCGTTTGTGCGCGACGCAGCGGGCGTCAAACTCGCGCTTTCCGATCCGTCGGCAACCTCGATCGTTGAAATGGTAGCCAAAAAAACCGGCCAAACCGTGCTGGTGCACTACGCGACCGACCGGGACATAGAAAATACGCTGCAGGTATACAAAAAAGTGCTGCAAAAGACGATAGACGAGCTTCTGAAGGAAGACATCAAGAAAGCAACGACCGCGGTATATGACGACCTGCCGATTGCCAAAATAGTGGACGTACTCATTGACGCCGCGTATCAGGATAAAGCGTCGGATATCCACATCGAACCCGAAGAAAAAAATTCGCTCATCCGGTTCCGCATTGACGGCGTGTTGCACGAAGTGCTGCGCGTGCCCAAAGTGCTCCACGACCGCATCATCACGCGCATTAAAGTGTTGTCCGGGCTTCGCACCGACGAACACCTGAGCGCGCAGGACGGGAAAATGCGTATGGCCCTCGAAGAGGAAAACCTTGATATCCGCGTGTCCATTATCCCGATTGCCGAGGGAGAGAAGGCGGTGTTACGGCTTCTGTCGAGCAGGTCCCGCGAATATACGCTTACCGATCTGGGCATGAACGAAAACGATCTTGCGAAAGTTACCGCGGCGTACAACAAATCGTACGGCATGATTCTCTCAACCGGCCCAACGGGAAGCGGCAAAACGACGTCCATTTACGCGATTCTGAAAATCCTAAATACGCGGGAGAAAAACATCACGACGATCGAAGATCCGGTGGAGTACCGGATCCGCGGCGCCAATCAGGTGCAGGTAAACCCGAAAACGAACCTTACGTTCGCAAACGGCCTGCGGTCGGTTCTGCGGCAGGACCCCAACATCATATTCGTCGGGGAAATCCGCGATTCGGAAACGGCCGGCATCGCAGTGAACGCAGCGCTCACCGGACATCTGGTGCTTTCGACGCTGCACACCAACGATGCGGCAACCGCCATTCCGCGGTTAACGGATATGAAAGTGGAACCGTTTCTGGTCGCTTCAACGGTCAACATCATCATCGCGCAGCGCCTGGTACGAAAAATCTGCGACATGTGCAAAACCGCCGTGACGACATCCGTTGAAGAGCTCAAAAAACACCTGCCGGAGGATTCGATAAAAAAGCATTTTGGCAGCGATACGACGCTGACGCTGTATAAAGGCAAAGGATGCAAGATTTGCCACTTTACCGGTTATAACGGCCGGCTGGGCGTGTTCGAAGTGCTGGAAGTAACCAAGGATATCCGCAAGCTCATATCCGAGAAAAACGATTCGGACATCATTAACGGGAAAGCCATCGAAGAAGGAATGACGACAATGCTCGACGACGGATTGGACAAAGTGAAAAAAGGACTGACGACGGTTGACGAGGTCGTCCGCGTTACGAAAGTGGAGTCTATTACATGAACGAACAGCAGGTCAAATTATCGAACAGCGATAAAATTGCCCTTATCGGCAGTTTTGCGACCATGCTGTCAGCAGGCATTCCCATTCTGGACGTCGTCAATTCGCTTCTTGAGGATACCAAAGGCGGCCAGCGTAAAATTCTTGAAACCCTCCACGAGGATCTTATTCAGGGTAAGCACGTGTACGCCACCTTTTCCAAATTTCCGCGCGTTTTCGATAAAGTAACCGTGTCGGTCATTAAAGCCTCGGAGGAAGCCGGAACGCTCGACGTGACGCTTAAGGATCTTAAACGCACGGTACAGAAAGAAGTCGAATTTGCCGATAAGGTTCGTTCCGCGATGATCTACCCGGTGTTTATTATTTTCATTTTCTTTGCGGTGCTTCTCATGATTCTTATCGTCGTCGTTCCGAAAATTTCGCAGGTATTTTCGCGGTTGCGCGTTGCGTTGCCGTTGCCCACGAGAATTCTCATTTTTCTTTCGGATATGCTGACCAAAAACACGGTGTTCGTTCTGGGCGGCCTTGCCGTTGTCGTCGTCCTTTTGATTTTTTTCTACCGCCGTCAGCGGAGTGCCATCATGGAACTTCTGTATTCGCTGCCGATTATTACGACGCTTATCACCGAAATGGACATTACGCGGTTTTCGCGCAGTTTGCACCTGTTGCTTTCCTCCGGGCTTCCCATCACTGCGGCGCTCGAGCTTACCAGCGATGTGGTGCTCCGGAAAAAAACCGCTGATATTATCCGGCAGTCGCGGGAGATGGTATTTGCCGGAAAAAAATTATCCGAAGGATTCCGTGCGTCGAAAGGCTATATTCCGGCGCTTATGATCAAACTCATGGAGGCCGGAGAAAAAACGGGAACGCTTGACAAATCCATGCAGGACATATCGGAATATTACGATTACGAAGTAACGACGACCTTAAAAACCCTCACGTCGCTTTTGGAGCCGATTCTTCTGGTCGCCGTGGGGTTCGTCGTCGGCGGCATGATGCTTGCGATTATCGCGCCCGTGTACGGGCTCATCGGCCAGGTTGGGCGGCGTTAAGTTATGAGACGCGGATTTACGCTTATCGAGATTATCGTCGTAACGGGGATTATTGCGACGCTCACCGGCATAGGGTACGTGCGCGTGTTAGGAAGTGAACGCCGCGCGCCGCTGACGGCAACGGTGGATACCGTGATAAGCGACCTTCGCGCACAACAGACGCGCGCAATGACCGGGGAAGCGCGAGGGGTCGGTGTCAGTTTTCAATCGAACGCCTACACGATGCTCCCGCAGGGAAGCGTTATTTCGCTCCCGACAAATATAACGATGTCACCCGCCGGGTCGTCGGTTTCATTTGCCAACGGCAGCGGCGATGTGACGGGCGCAACAACAATTACGCTTACGCAGACATTTACCGGTGAACAAAAAACAATAACCATGAACAAATATGGCGCAGTCATCGCAATTCAGTAACCGCGGTCAGGTGCTCGTTGAGTTTCTGGTCGCCGTCGCGATTTCGGCGATTCTGATTCCCGCGATTACCGCAGGATTTATTGCGTCACGGCAAGGACAGGCGCAGGCACGGCAACGGCTGGCGGCCGCGGCACTCGCCCGGGAAGCAGACGAAGCAGTGCGCGTAGTGCGCGACACAGGGTGGGAAAACGTCGCGATGAACGGCATATACCATCCGGCCGTTGCAGGTGATACATGGACGCTGGTTCCGGGTACGGAAACGATCGATGGCTTCACCCGATCAGTAACAGTGGGTGACGTGATCCCTTTCGATCCGTCAAAAAAACTCGTCACGGTAAGCGTCTCGTGGGGTTCGCCGATTGCATCAACCGTGACCAACCAGCTGTATCTGACGCGGCTGACCAACCGCGCGTGGGTGCAGACGACGATCGGCGATTTTGACGCGGGAACCAAAACAAACGTCATTACGACCGACACGTGGGGGGGAGAAGTAACGCTGGGAGCCGGCGGCAAAGGCGACTGGTGCGAACCGAACCTTACGATAGCGGCGGTGGATTTACCAAAACAGGGCGTCGCCAATGCGATATCGGCAATTGAAGGCACGGTATTTGCGGGCACCGGTGATAATTCCTCCGGCGTATCGTATGCGACCGTACGCATTGATCAGGCTGACCCGCCGACAGCAACCATCTCCGGTACATACAACGGATTTAAGACAAACGGAATATGGGGAGAACCCAATTACGCATATTTAGCAACAGACAACAATGCGAAGGAAATTGAGATTGTTGATCTTACGACAACGCCGTATTCTGAGGCAGGCTATTTCAATGCTCCGGGTAACGGCAACGGAGACAGCATCACGACATCGGGCGGCGTGGGGTACATGACCAGCGGCAGTACGTTCTATACATTTGATGTGACCGCCAAAACCGGATCCCGACCGAAGCTGGGGTCGGTGACGCTGGACGGAACCGGCGTGAAAACGGTCGTAGCGGGCGGATACGCATACGTCGCGATTGCCTCCGCAACAACACAGATGGACATCGTGAATGTTACCAATCCCGCAAGTCCGGTGCTTGTCGCAAAAGCGCAGCTTACTGCCGGCGCCGGAAAAGACGTATTTGTGAATTCCACGGGGACGAGGGCATACGTCGCAACTGCCTACGTGTCGGGTAAACCGGAATTTAGCATTATTAATACGACGGTAAAATCAGGGGTATTATCGGCGATCGGCTCATACGCGACGGACGGCATGAGCCCGAAAGCGCTTACTGTCGTTACCGGCAACAGGGCAATTATTGTGGGCACGGGAGGCGTACAGCAGTACGTCGTTATCGATGTCACCGACGAAACAAATCCTGTCCATTGTACGTCCCGCAACAGAAGCGGCGGTCTTTCCATCGCAACCGGTGTTAACGGTATTGCGTCGGTCATTGAAGCGGACGGCGATACGTTTTCGTATATCATCACCGGCGACGCCAATAACGAACTTAAAATCATCCAGGGAGGTCCCGGCGGGAAATACTCTTCAAGCGGCACGTTTGAATCGAGCACGTTAGACGCCACGACGTCGGCGGCATTTAACCGGTTTGACGTGAACGGCATTCTTCCGGTAAATACAGTCATGCAATATCAGGTAGCAGGCGCAAATCCCGTTAACGGAAGTTGCAACGGCGCGGCGTTTACCTTCGTCGGACCCGACGGCACGGGCAATACGAAATTTGCGACAAGCGGCGCAATTCCGCTTTCCGGCGGGCCCGGATACGTGAATCCCGCGCGGTGTTTCCGGTATAAAACGTTCCTTTCAACCAACGATACGTTCGCAGAGCCCATATTTACCGACATAACGGTCAATTATTCCCCATGAAAAAGAACGGCTTTACGATAGTCGAACTTCTCCTGTACATAGGGCTGTTGACTATTTTTATGACCATTGTCACGCGGCTATTTACCGGCATTACGGACGAACAATTGTCCGCAGAAGCTGCCGGCGCGGTGGAACAGGACAGCAGATTCTTGTATAACCGGTTCGCCTACGATATTCCGCGGGCATCCGGCATCGTCAATGCCGGCAGTTCGCTCACGCTGGTAATTGACGGCGTTCAGATATCCTATCAGCTGAATAACGGAAATCTCCTGCGTCTGGGGGACGCGCTCAATAGCGCCGGCACGCGCATTTCCGATCTTTCGTTTTCGCAGGTGGGGAAATCCGTACAGATGAAATTTACGATAACGAGCACCACCCAGACGGTGAGAGGCGCAGACAGCAAAACTATAGAAACAACCATAGCACTGCGATGAATAAACAGGGTCAAACACTGGTCGTATTGTTGGTATTTATGGTCGTTGCCATCATAATGACGACGATGGCGGTGGCGATCGTTATCGTCAACGCAACTGCCGCAAGCAGCGTGGAACAGGGAGATATGGCGCTCAAACTTTCCGAATCCGGAACCGAAAACGCGCTGCTTCGGCTCGTCCGTAACCCCACATATACGGGCACGGAAACGCTGACCATCGACAGCGGTACAAGTACGGCTACTGTTTCAGCAGGGATTCCCGTTATAATAGTCAGCAGGGGTACGCTGGGACAGTTTTCCCGAACGACATCGGTATCTGCGCAATTTGTCAATAACGTACTCACAATCGTAAGCTGGAAGGAGATATATTAATGTTCGGTTCGCCCTCACCGCTCATCGTCGTTTTTGTTGACCGCAACCGTCTGCAGTTTTACGGCGGGCATTTTACCACGGTTCCTGCGCTTGATATCCCGCAGACAATTCTTAAGGATCTTGAAATTGTCAACCGCGATAGTCTGTATACGCTGGTTAATCAGTGGCTGAAACAAAACGCCGTCGGCGGTGGCGCGCAGGTGATGTTTATATTGTCCGCGCAGACGTACTTCGAGAAAACGATTACCGCTACCGGTGAAAGCGAACAGGAAACCGAGATTCTGGCTTTTTACGACAGCGTGCCGTTTGACGAACTTACTACAAAAATCATTCCGGTAAATAACAAAAAAACGGCAATCGCGACGAATAAGGATCTGGTGGAGGGGTTGCGGCACGCATTTACCCTGCAGGGGCTGCGTGTTGTCGCCGCGGTTCCTGCGGCAATTCTCGGTGCGCTTGGCGCAAAACGATGGCTGGACGCGGAGACTGGATCGTATGTCGTTAAACACGCCGACACGATTCGCGGGCAGTCCATGCTTGAGAAGGAAGAAGAAGCGCCGTTGTTGGGCGGCCCTGTTCCGGCGTCCGGTGCGGGCAAAAATAATCAGCGCCTCTTGGTATTAGTGGGAGTTTTCGGCGTGCTGCTTTTGGCACTTATTTTTGTCATCGTACGGCGTACTTGACAAACCGGTTGCGGCACGATACGGTAAAAGTATATGAAACACGTACTTGCCCGCGAGCGTCGTGGTTTTACGCTCATCGAGTTACTCGTGGTCATCGGGATCTTGGCGGTCCTGTTGGCTATTACACTGATCGCCATAAATCCTGCACGACAGTTCTCGCAGGCAAATGATACAAAGCGCGCGTCTGACGTCAACGCGATATTAAACGCGATTGACCAGTATGCTGCAGACAACAAAGGCGCGTTACCAAGCGGAATTGACACGACGGTCAAGACGATTGGGAGTGGTGCTGCAGACGCTGATATTTGTAGCGCTCTGGTGACCAAATATCTGGCAGCGCTGCCGGTTGATCCGCTCACAAACAACGGAACGCCGGTATCTAATTGTGCGCAGGCTGGCGGGTACACAACCAATTACACGGTGGTGAAAAGCGCCGCGGATAACCGGATTACGGTAGCAGCTCCCGCAACGGAGATTGCTTCGACACCAATTACCGTGACCAGGTAACTCTTTGGAAGTACGAGTAAAAAACAAAAGCCCCGCCCTAGGCGGGGTTTTTGGTGGTTATTTCAGAATAAAGAGGTAAAACGCGAGCGCGGCAAAAATCCGGTACCACGCGAACGGGACGAACGAATGGGTTTTGACGAATGCGATGAACCATTTAACCGTAAGAAGTGCCGTGATGAATGCGCCGGTAAAGCCAATGCCCAACAGTTCATACTGGTTGCCGGTAAATTGCCGCCCGCTTTTAAGAAGATCCAGCCCTGTTGCTGCGGCCATGGTGGGGATCGCTAAAAGAAATGAAAATTCTACCGCAGACTCACGGCTGATTCCGAGAAGCAGCGCGCCGGCAATCGTTGCCGCCGACCGGGACACGCCGGGAACAACGGAGAGCGACTGCGAAACGCCGATCAGGAATGCGGATGACGCGGTAATTGGTTTGTCCTGCATCTTCAGGAACTTTTCCAAAAAAAGCAGCGCGACGCCGCCTGCGGCAAACGACCACACGACAATCCACGGATTACCCAGAAGAACGGTTTTTATAAGTTTATACAAAAGAAGACCGATGACGGCAGTGGGAAAAAACGCGATGAAAACACGCCGCCAGCCGGCAAATAATTTTTTCCAATAAAGTGTCACGACCGCCAGAATCGCGCCGAGCTGGATGATGATTTCAAAACTTTTTACGAAATCCGTTTCCGGGATGCGAAGAAGCGCGCTTACCAGGATCATGTGGCCGGTACTTGAAACGGGCAGAAATTCCGTAATACCCTCGACAATGCTCAGGATGAGCGCCTGCACGACCGTCATGACGTATACTATAGCTATGCACTGGTTCAAAGACAACAGGGGAAAAGTCATCCTGACGCTTGTTGCGCTGTGGATCGGGGTGCTCGTTGCCCAATTTCGGGTGTATTACGTGATAACCCCGGTCGTTGGAGTTTCTGCCACTATCATTTTTGACGGACTTATTTCGCTGCTTCGGAAACGCACATGGGTGGTAACCGAATCTTCGTGGGTGACGGGGTTGCTTATCGGTCTTATTGTTGATCCAACCGGTATCTGGGCGGCCGTTGTTGCCAGTTTGATCGCTTCGCTCACCAAACAGTTCATCGCGCCGGGCGATCACCGGCACGTTTTTAATCCCGCGGCAATGGGCATTTTCGTCTCATCGCTCATCCTGCAGCGGCCGGTGGCGTGGTGGGGCGCTGCATGGGGAATCGTCCCGGCTGTCATCATCGCCGTCGGCATGCTGTCAACGCTTATTACGTTACGCAGAGTCTGGACGGCGGTGCTGTTTCTTCTTCTGTACTTCGGATTTACCAGATCAATTGCACTGACCGTTGACGGGACGGTATTTCTTTTTGCCTTCATTATGCTTGTAGATCCCATTACGTCCATAAGCGGCAAATGGTGGAAGTATCTGTGGGGCGTTCTGGTCGGGTTATTGGCCGGGCTCGCATCAATGCTCCGCCTGAACCTCGATCCGCTTCTTACCGCACTTCTTATTACCAATGCCGGGACCTATATAGCGTTAAAAAGATACCGCACCTGGTGAAAATGCACTGTATATGGTACAATAAACGCTGACCTAGGAAAGAAGTGCGGTTGCCAGTTCTTTAGGCGTCCCCTTTAAGTCCTA
>CAYWVJ010000013.1:15847-17940 GCA_964461825.1 uncultured Gammaproteobacteria bacterium | reverse complement strand
TACCGGATGGGTAAAAAACAGGGAGGATGACACCGTGGAAATTGTCGCGGAAGGAGAGCGTCTTGCGGAATTTGTACGCCGGTGCCGGAAGGGACCGGATGTTGCTTGGGTAAAAGATATAAAAACAGAGTGGACGTCCGCAAAAGCTGAATTCGTCACCTTTCAGGTGGTATACTAAAATACGTGAACAAGGTCGCAGAAATTATCCGCCGCAAGCCGCCGCTTTTTTTATTGCTGTCGCTGGGTTTTTTGGTTCTCGTCGGTGTGGTTAAATGGCGCATCAGCCCGCCGCTTGCCGCCATGTGGTACGTGGCAGGCGGGCTCGTCGGCGTATATTTTTTGGATGCGGCGGAGGTGTTTTTCGCACTGGATCCGTCGCCGTTTCGCAGCCACGTGTTTGCCGGTGCGTTTGCGGTGCTTGCCCTGTTTGTCCTGACGAGTTCCGGCAGCCTGCTTGCACAGGGTTTGGTGTTGTCAATCGCCGTTACCCTCGTACTGCGTCGGCAGAATCTCGTGTATCTTGGGATATTGGCCGTAGAAACACTCCTTTTTATCGCATGGGCATAACAGAGGATCATCTGCGATTAATGCGGTACCTTTCGCCGGACATGAAGGCGCTCCTTGCGGACGGGCAGTTTTTGGTAGACGACAGCAAGCGCCACCGCGTATCGCCCCTGACGGATTTTTCCTATCTCGTGTTTCCGTTTGCGAAGCTCTATGAGGGATTTTTGAAACAATTGTTTCTGGACATGCAGATCATTTCTGAAACAGACTACAAAAGCGACCATTTCCGCATCGGGAAAGTGCTCTCGCCGAATCTTGCGCGCCGCTTGGGAGAAAAAAGTGCGTACCGGCACATGAGCGACCGGTACGGGAAGGAATTTGCCGCGCGTCTGTGGCACACCTGGAAAGAAGGCAGAAACCTTGTGTTCCATTACTTTCCGCATAATTTCCGCCGGTTGTCGCAGGGTGAGGCGGTTTCGATCATCACGACGCTCGTCAACACCATGACCGAGGCAGTTAGCCTCTTGCAAGTCGGGGAGAAGGTAGCGTAATGTAGAAGTATGGCTGCAAAGAAACAGGTTGCCGCGGTAGGTGCCACATCGGTGTATCGTTTATGGGCGTGGATACTTCTGGCGTGGGGGCTGTACCGGTATTTTTTGCGCCTTCCGGAATGGGCTGATGAATTTATCTTCAAACCGTTGGTATTCGTGCTTCCGGTGCTCTGGTATGTCCGAAATAAAGAAAAACTGCCGTTTTCGAGTGTCGGACTCACATGGCGGAACTTTTTTACGAGCGTCTACATCGGGCTGGGCTTCGGGACAATATTTGCGATCGAAGGCGTGATTACCCATGTCCTCAAATACGGCAATTTTGACGTTACGCCGATTGCCTCCTTCGGTCAGTACGGATTTTTGCTCATCGTCATTTCGTTCGCGACGGCGTTTTCCGAAGAGCTGTTATCGCGCGGATTTATCTTTAACCGGATTTTAGAGAAAACGAAGAATTTACCGTGGGCGGCCATCCTTTCATCGCTTATGTTTATTGCCCTCCACATTCCGATTTTGTTGACTACAAACAAACTGCAGGGCGTGACGCTCGTGTTGTTTTTCGTGACGGATCTGGTGCTTGGCCTTGCCAATGCCCTCCTTTTTTATAACACCGGATCGCTCGTTGCCCCGATTCTCGTCCACGTCTTCTGGAACATGACGGTTGCGCTGTACCTCTAAGAGGGGATTGGAAGTACCCGCAGGTTTTTAACTCTCGAAAAATGTCTGGCATTTCCTGTGACGAGTGTGGCTCCGGCCGAAATTGTCGCTGCCGCGATCTGTATATCAACGTCATCAATAATATTTCCGC
Source organism: uncultured Gammaproteobacteria bacterium (assembly GCA_964461825.1). Taxonomy (GTDB): domain Bacteria; phylum Patescibacteriota; class Microgenomatia; order UBA10105; family UBA927; genus XYB1-FULL-47-11. The sequence continues at coordinate 16,080 of CAYWVJ010000013.1, read as the reverse complement.
GGTTGCTAAGATCAGCTTGAATTTTTCCGGCGATTTGCGCTTGATCAGTGTCGAGTTGATATACGTCTGAAAACCCGGAAAGCGTGGTGGTTAGTTGTTGAAGCGCTTTTTCCTGCAAGCCTTTATCTTTCGCCCGATAAACGCCAGCAAAAAGTTCAAATGCACATGCAGCGCACGTTATAAATTCCTCATCGACATGATCATTGATAAATTGGACAATCTGTTTTTCGTTG
>CAYWVJ010000013.1:0-15747 GCA_964461825.1 uncultured Gammaproteobacteria bacterium | reverse complement strand
AGGTTAAACGTGTTTGAACTGGTTTATCTAGCCTGTATCATCTGTTGTGCTACCATGGCCTGATGCATTTGGTTAGCGCCAGCAGACTGGCCGATGTAAAATCCGATGAGTCCTCCGAAAATTGCCATCACCAGAAGTACGGTGATACTCATCGTGTCGAGCTTATATTTCGCGCGTGTCGATCGTGGCATAAGTATCACCTCCTATCCGGGTAGAACTACCTTCATGATTTCTATACTACCACATTTCGGTACGTTGCAAACCGGGCAGCCTTCTTGCGTTTGCGTGCGGAATCCTTTAGAGTGAGTCTATCAGGACGGTATCATTTGAGAACCCAGATCGCGGTATTTGTCGCGTTAACACTTCTTGTTGCCGGGACGGTGAGCATCGTTGCATATCGCAATGCATCGCCCTATCAGCCGTCGTTTGCTCGCCAGCCTGCGCCGACGACGCCCGCGCCCGCGGTTTCATCCGCAACCCCTTCGTTCGACAGCGCGACACTGGAAAAATACCTCACGGTGGAAGCGGCTATCCTGGGCGTGAGCGATCAGATGAGTCTGTATTTTAAAGATGAGCCCACCGGAATTGATATCGGCATTAACCCCGTTCGATCGTGGATTCCTGCAAGCACCATTAAAGCATTCGTTGCCGTTGAGGCATTTCGCCAGCGCGCAACAGGGCGAATTACCTTCGATGACACGGTGACTATCGTGCGTCAGAACGTGGTTCCGACGGAGCTTGAGACTGACGAATTTCCACGGCTCCGCGAAGGTACGCAGGCGACAATTCGGCAGCTTGTAGAAGCGATGATCATTCAGAGCGATAACACGGCGTATAATACGTTACTGGATATTCTAGACCGCCGCACCATCACCGCAACGCTTCGAGCGCTGGGACTCACGCAAACAACCGTCGGCGAAAAATTGAACATGGATGACGATCAGCTGCGCGTTGATCTTGCGGTGCCCGGCCGGCAGCCCAATACGATTACTGCAAAAGACGTCGCGACGCTTTTTGATCTTTTATACAACAATACCATTTCATCCAGCAGTGAAATCCTTGCAATTTTCGCGCGACAAAAAATTAACACCATGATCCCCGCGCTCCTGCCGCCGGATACGGTGATTGCGCATAAAACCGGTGACTGGCCTCCCATTTATCACGATACAGGCCTTGTGTACAAGCCGGAAGATCCGTTTGTATTGTCGGTTTTTACCAATGCCAACGATCCTGCCATCGTGGCACAACTTGCGCGCGTTGCATACTTTCGCAGCGCCGACGTTGTGGGAGCGGCGCCGAATAAAACGATAACGGCAACGATGTCGCCGGATGAAACGTACAGTCGCATTTATCTTGCCGAAGGACCGGAGACTTCCGCCGTGTTGGGCGCCACCACGGATACCCAGACCGGAGAACGCACGTATACCGTGGTACCGGGTGATACGCTCTGGGGCATTGCAGCGGCGCAGTATGGATCGGGGTTTTTGTACGTGAATATCGTCGGGAGAAATTCCCTCCGTGATCCGGGAACGATCGCTGCCGGCACGACGCTTATACTTCCCGGAATTCCGGGGATACCGGTACCTGCGGAATCGGAAACACCGGTAATCACTGCGGGCGATTTGGGGATTACGGAAAGCGACCTCCGATTGTCTCCTGTGCAGACGCAGTCAATCCGCACGGCATTCATACTTCCAGGTTCGCCCCTCTACACAGTCAAAACATGGGGGGAGCGATTTCGTTTGAGCCGCGCGCAGTCAAATGATACAAAAATCGACGTACTTCTTGCCATGTCACGAAGTCGTTTAGGAGAAATCAAACGGGAAATTGCGGTAGCTAACGTGGGCGCGGTAGGACCGCTTTTGACAGAATCTGAGGAAGCACTTCGGCAGGCGACATTACTTGCCAATGCCTCTTCAAATAATGAGGTCGCACTCTTTAAGATTAAAAAAATGCGTGATGCCAATTTCGGCATTCTCCGTGATACTGTAGGTGAGGTTAGCATCCGTCAAAAAGGAGCATTTATCGACGCGGTATACGCGTTTTACCAAAAACAAAAACAGGACGTCGAGCCAGTAGTATCCGGTATCACGAGCGGCAGCAAAATTTCCGAAAAACCGATCATCGGAGCGGTTACTGATCTTCGCGGGAATATCGCGACGGTTCGCCGTTCGGACACAGGATCCGCCGTAAGCGTGGTGCTCTCAGATCTTACACCAAGCCGCGGATACAACGAGAAACAGACGAAACCAACGACGACGCTCCGACGGGGCGATTCTATTGCCATCGTCGGCAGAATAACGCCTGCGGCAGTTGTCATGCCGGATTTTATCCTGGAACGAGTACCGCGCGATGCACCCATTGGCAGACGAGGAACGGTAATTGAAATTGATCCGAAAGATTACCGCATTAAACTCAAAGATACTCGCGGGAACATTGACACGATTGTGGTAGATGGTGCCACCGTCATGAAAGCCAAGGATACCGCCGTAAGTCTGACGGGAATCAAGGTTGGATCAACGATTACCGTGGTAGGGAACATCATTTCGGCAGGAGGCGCAACGCCAGTCCAACAAGAAACGCCGCGTGTGCCGTCCCTGGCGCCTACCGAACCGACACGAACACAGCCTGTACCTGTAGTCTCTCAGCAAGGCGGCGGGAAGGACTCACGCGGGCAAACGGTGACGGCATCAACGGTTACTGTTGAAAAAAACGCCTCGGGTAAAAATGAAAAAGTGGAACAGGCGAAGCCATCCAAAACGGAATCCAAGCCGGAATCCAAACCGAAAGAGGAGTCCAAACCCAAGAGGCAACCGGAAGCGCCACCACCAAAGAAATCGGAAATCAAACCGGAGGAAAAGAAAAAGTAACGCAATCAGGTTATTGTGCCAGCCAGCCGCCGTCAATATAGAGGGTGGCGCCGGTGGTATAGGAAGCCTCGTCGCTTGCGAAATACACGACGGCCGCGGCAATTTCTTCTGGCGTGCCGATGCGTTTTACGGAGAGTCTTGCCGCATATGCGCTGATGTCGTCGCCGTTTGCCATCTCGGTGTTGATGCCGCCCGGGGCAATCGCATTGACGAGAATGCCCATGGGTCCCAGCTCAGCGGACATGGCCTCGGTAAGACCGATGACGCCGCCTTTACTGGCAGTATAGTGGGCGAGCGCCGGAAATCCTATTCCCACGCCGCCGGACGCAATGGAGGCGATGTTGATGATGCGGCCCCATTTATTTTTTGCCATTTCGCGGGCCGCGGCCTGGGCCGCAAGAAAGTAGCCTTTGAGATTGGTGTCGATAATGGTATCCCATTTTTCTTCCGTAATATCCAGAAACGGCGTGTAATCCAGCGCGCCGGCATCGTTGAGAAGAATGTCAAGCCTGCCGAACGTTTTGACCGCAAGGGCCACGGCATTATCGATGTCGGTTTTTTTGGTGACATCCGTCTGCACGGCGAGCGCGTCTTTCCCGTGACTTTTAATTTCTGCGGCAAGCGCGGTAAGCCGATCCATCCGTCTTGCAGTAACGACAACTTTTGCTCCCTGCATAGCAAGTACCAATGCAGACGCTCTTCCTATTCCACTCGATGCTCCGGTAACAAGCGCGACTTTTCCGGTTAAATCAAACATGGCTACCCTCCTTCTTTTCCAGCATATAACTTTTGAGTGCAAGAAAAAACAATATAAACATATTGACGGTTGATATGGCGCACCACATGCAGACACCTCTGATCACGAAAATTTCCGTGTACGTGAACCAGAGGGTAAATGCCACACCGAATGTCGCTATGCCAAGGATTCCTCTGAGCAAGATTTTCGATCGTAGGTCGTTGATCGTAGTCCGCAAAAACGAGAGAACTGCAATAATCGAATATCCAAACAGGCCAACTGCAGAGACGGGTATGCCGAACGGGTAACTCGCGGGGCTTTTGCGTACGAGATCGCAGCCCCCGGAAATGCACACGACGCCCACACGCCGCATCCAGCTTTGGGTTACGTACGCGGCGATAAGGATGCCGACGATGGCAAGAATAAACATCAGCCGGTTGAGTAGTTGCCGCATACATTTATTATACGGTCATAAATTAAAAAATATGTAATTTGTATTACACTTTTTTTGCGAAACAGTAGTATACTGCAACTGTATGGACAGCGCACTTATTGACGAGATTGAGAATTTTTTCGGCAGCTACACGAAAATGACGTACAAGAAAGGCGACATGATTATACGCGCCGAGGACACGCCGCAGGGCGTGTTTTATCTCAAAAAGGGGAACGTGCGGATGTTTCTGGTGGGGGAAACCGGCGGGAATCTCATGCTGCACATTTTTAAGCCGCACGCATTTTTTCCGATGATGTGGGTGGTCAACGACATCCCCAATACCTATTATTATGAGGCGATGACATCGGTTGAAGTGTGGCGGGCACCCAAAGAGGCGGTCAGGGAGTTTCTTAAGGAGCACCCCGACGTCGTCTACGATTTTTCGTCGAGGCTTTTGTCCGGACTCTCAGGGATACTGAAGCGGTTTGAATATTTTATGGCAGAGAGCGCGTACATGAAAACCGCGTTGCTTCTCGTGTATCTTGCGAAAACCTTCGGCGTACAAAAAAACGGCAGCGTCGTTTTGCCCGTACCGGTGACGCACCGGGAAATTTCCGGGTGGATCGGCACAACGCGCGAAACCGCAAGTCTGCAGATCGAGCGGCTGAAAACGAAAGACCTCATTTACTACCAGAAACGGCAGATGGTTATTCCGAATCTTACCGCGTTAGTGGAAGAAACACAGCAGAAAAATTAACGATTTTTTCCTTGTCGATGAGCACGCCCTCAGCGGTAAGCATGCGGATTTTTTCCGCGGTACCTTTGTTGTATCCGCCGATTGTTCCGTCGGATGCCACCACGCGATGACAGGGAACATCGGGAGCATACGGATTTTTCTTCATAAACTGTCCGATTGCGCGGTAGGCCTTCGTCCCCAATGCATCGGCAAGGGCTTTGTACGTCGTCACCCGTCCGGGCGGGACGGTTGCAAGCAGTCTGTATGTTTGTTGCTGAAGAGCCGTCATGGTCAGCGTTTTTTGTTGAGGTCTTTCCAGAAGTGCGCGATGCCCAGTACCAAAAAGACAATAAAAAGTATCCATGTGATGAAACCAAACACGCCCCATGCGCCCATCATGCCATCATAATATCCCATCATGCTGATCACCTCCGATCTTTTCGGTACGAATTACGGTGCGCACGGGTTTCCGCCCTGTTGCGGCTGGTAGGGAAGCGGGCCGACCTTGCCCGCTATCGTTGCCGCGCCCTGCGCGCTTGAATATGCCTGTCCTAAGATTTCTTTTGCGTCCACCGTATTCCATGCAATGTTGCGCCGCGCAAAGTACGTCGCGGTCGTAAGATACGTTTTGGTAAACCAGTAGCTGTTAAGCAGCAGCAGGTTTTTATAAATGGTGTTGTCATCAACGCCCGCGGCGACCATCATTTCAATGGCGGCAAGCGCAGCCATCCCGTGGTTACAGTCCGGGAACCACGTCGGGTTGCCGCAGCAGGGCCGGTAAATATTTTGCGCAAGCACCGCGACTCTTTTCTGCTGATCCGGCGTGAGAGGAATGAGATCAAATTTGTTGAAGTACGTGAGTGCGTCGCCGCGGCCGATCGTCCACCCGCCGGTCGAGGCAAAGTTTGCAAGGTCTTTTTTATACTCGTTGCCCATCGGGCCTTCATCGTACACGATGCTTTTCTGCGCAAGACCGATGGCCCAGAACACGTCGGCAATAAACTGCGCGTTGGACCGGTCAATGCGGATGGGAGCCGCCGATGCTTTGGAGAAAAAATCCGGCGGCGTTTTAACGGCGTCGGTAAATTTTTTCTGGTCGATGACGCCGGCGTTGACCAATTTTACCGGCAGATCGCCCCAGGAAATGGGAAGCGTTGTGCCCGCTGCGGGCGCTACCTGTTCTTCAAGCGAAGAAAGGTCCAGCAGTTTTTTGCCGCTTTTCTTCCACGCCTCCATGCCGCCGGCTAGCTGCCGGACGTTGGTGTAGCCGAGTTTTTTGAATACCGGCAGCGCCTCGGTGCTCATGCGGCCCGTGCGGCAGTAGAGAATAATCGGCGCATTTTTGTCTTTGGGAAGCAGGGCGCTATTGGCAACAATCTGGTCGTAGGGGATAAACAAATCGGTATTGGCGATTTCCCCTTCGTACGGCGTGTGTACGTTGATGAGGGTAAAATTTTTTTTCGGGAGCATGCCGGCAAGCTGCCGAACCGTTACGGTATCCGCCGGTTGCCGGGTGATAAGCAGCACGAGTGAACTCAAAAATGCAAGAACGGCGTTCATGGTTTCCTCCCTTTCCATATAGTATATGCGATGGCAGCAATAAGGACTATGCCGAATATATATTCTGCGTTGGGTACGGCGCGAAGCGCACGGACAACGCCCAGCGCCGGTCCGAGCATCTCGTTAACCGATTGCTGCGAACCCATCGAAACGCGGCCGGTAACGGCAAGCGCGCTGAAGACAATACCCACGGTTATATAGAGAAATCCCGCGATGGCGTCGCTTGCCAGGATGGATTTTTTTCCCATGCGTAGTGTCGCGGTGCGCAGTTTGGGCAGCTCACGCCAGTTAATTTTTTCCAACAGCAATGCCATGACCACGAGCGGAACGACCATGCCGAACACATATGAAAGGCCTGCAAGACCGGCCGAAAGAAATGTCGGGGAAAGGAAGGAAAGCGTCAGCACCCCTGCCAATACCGGCGTGCAGCAGGACGTGGTCAGGCCGGAGAATATTCCCAGGATGTAGACCGACCATGCGTCATGGCGTTTATTAAGGTCAACCGTGAGATTGAGCATGGGAAGAGTGATCTTTTTGCCGGTGAGCTCCATGACACCCAGAAGAATCATAAAAAGCCCGCCGGCAACGTACGTCTGGGTGTGATACTGCTGAAAAATCCTGCCGATGGCGCGGATCCCGACGGCGGTGGGCACGAGGACAGTCGCGATACCGGCGCCGAACACGACGGTCATCCACAAGACGCGGCTTTTTTCGCGGAATATGTTTGCCAGGTAACTGGGGAGGAGAAACGTAATGCAGCATGGCGCAAACAGCGCCACCATGCCGGCAAAAAACGCAGTGATCAGCGAGATACCTGTAAGTACATTCATGAAATCCTAACGCCGCAATTTTACAACACGTTTGCCGCGATGGTTACTTCGACATCCTGGTTGTGCGGATCGTTCGTGGAAAACGTAACCTGACGCGTCACCGGGCCGTTTACCGGCATGACGCTCGGCCGGTAGGTTACCGTGAGCTGGGCCTTTTCTTTGGGCGGAACTTCACCCATCCAGTTTTTGAGCGTATTTCCCATGTGCATGGGCATATTGAATTCGCCGGTCGTTTTGCCGCCGATGACGATGGACGCGAACGTGCAGTCGCAGCTTGTTGCGATATTCCAGATGCGCAGCACCGAGTCGCCGGTATTTGTTATCGTAAACGTCGCCATGCGCTCATCAGACACTTTCATAGAGCCGAAATCTTCGGATGTTTTGTCGATCGTCATCGTTGCTGTACCGAGGTTTTCCCGATTCAGAGCGGCGTTGCCGTGGCCAAATCCGAAAACGGCCGCGACAATGATAATGACGCTTGCCACAATCGCGCCGAGGATAATTTTCGTATCGGTCGTCATAATTTTGCTGCTTTGAGCCGCAGTGAATTTGCAACCACGGAAATGCTCGAGGCGGCCATCGCAAATGCCGCAAGCGCAGGGTTTAAGAGCCAGCCGGTGAACGGGAAAAGAACGCCCATGGCAACAGGAATAAGGGTGACGTTATATCCAAACGCCCAGAAAAGATTTTGTTTAATAATCGAAAGCGTCGCGCGTGACAGATGAATAGCAGTTACGACACTGGTAAGATTTTTGTTCAGTAATGTAATACCGGATGATTCAATCGCTATATCTGTACCCGTTCCCATAGCAATACCAACGTCAGCGGCGGCAAGCGCCGGTGCGTCATTGATGCCGTCGCCGACAAATGCTATCGGTCGTGGCAACGCTTTTACTTTTGCTGCTTTCTGGTCAGGAAGGACGCCAGCCAATACATGATGGATGCCAACCTGTGCGGCAATGGCGTTCGCAGTCCGTTCATTGTCTCCCGTAATCATCCAAATGTCAACATGATTTTTTGCCATGGCCGCTACGGTTTCTTTCGCCTCCGGTTTGAGCGTATCGGCAACCGCGATGTAACCGATCACGCGATCATCCCGGGACAATTCCATAACGGTTTTGCCTTGCTGCTCTAATGCGGGATACGGTTTTTTGGGTCTCCCGAAAAAATAACTGCCGCCGCCGATGCGGCCGGAAATTCCCTGTCCGGGCAGCGCCGCAAAACCGGTAACCGACGCAAGCGTCACACGCCGTGCTTTGGCAAGAATTGCCTCGGCAAGCGAGTGTTCCGATCCTTTTTCCAGCGATGCGGCAATCCGCAGTATCTCACGCTGGTTCATGTTTGCGTCTGCCGTCCCGATGTCGGTAACCACCGGCAATCCCTTCGTGAGCGTTCCGGTTTTATCAAAAATAATCGTGCGTATCTTATTGGCGATTTCCAGCGCCTCTGCGTTGCGGATTAGAATGCCGTGTTCCGCGCCGCGGCCCGTGCCCACCATAATGGCCGTGGGTGTTGCCAGCCCCAATGCGCACGGACACGCGATGATAAGTACGGCGATCATATTGGTAAACGCCGCGGCTGGATACCCGAGGTTAAACCATACGATGAATGTCGCAACCGACAGCATAAGTACGATGGGAACAAAATAGCCGGATACGACGTCCGCAAGCCGCTGAATGGGAGCCCGGGAGCTTTGCGCCTCGGCAACCATGTGAATAATCTGGGAAAGCATCGTGTCGCTGCCGACCTTCGTTGCGGCAAACAAAAACGTACCGGTTTTATTCATCGTGGCGCCGATGACGACGTCTCCTTTTTTCTTGTCCGCCGGCAGCGACTCGCCGGTTACCATGGACTCGTCAATGCTCGAAACGCCCTCGGTGATCACGCCGTCAACCGGTATTTTTTCCCCCGGGCGAACGCGGATCACGTCGGCAACCTGCACACTCTCGATCGGCACGTCGATTTCTTTTCCGTCTCGTACGACGCGCGCGGTTTTTGCCTGCAGATGGAGAAGTTTTTTAATGGCGTCGCTCGTGTGCAGTTTTGCTCTCGTTTCCAGATACCGTCCCAGAAGGATGAGCGTGATAATGACCGATGCGGTGTCAAAATAGGTAAGCAGCGGCGCCGCTGACCGTCTGGGGATGAGCATGGAAATAATTGAGAAGCCGTACGCCGCCGACGTGCCGATGGCAATGAGCGTTTCCATGCTTGCCGTGCGGTTCTTAAAACCGCTCCACGTGGCCTGGTAAAATCCCCATCCCGCCCACAACTGCACCGGCGTTGCCAAAATGAGTAACGTGAACGGTTTGGTCAGGAGTTCATAGAACGGCAGGAACGAAAATGTCGTCCGGAACCACTCGGGAAAACTTCCGAGCGTGATAAACACGCTTAACACCGCCGACACCCAGATTTTTTTCGCAAGATCCGCAAGTTCCGCGCGTTTTGCTTCCTCTTTGAGTTCGTCGGCAGACTTCTGCTGTTTTCCTTCGGTGATTGCACGATAGCCGGTATCGGCAACCGCATCGGCCAATACCGAGAGGTTTACGCGTTCATCGTGATCGACAGACGCCTCTTCGCTGCCGTAATTTACCGCGGCAGCAGTAACGCCCGGTATTTTTTTGAGGCGCTGTTCAATGGTGCGCGCGCATGAGGCGCAATGCATGCCCACGATCGGGAACGAGGTTTTTGTCATACTGCTTCAATGGTTCCGCGGATCATGTTCATGCCGCAGTGCATCGTTACGGCGCCGGGTTTGGAAGGGGAGACGGTAACCGCAACCGGCACGTGCAGGGGTAAAAACTCTCTTATGCGGAAATCCTCGATGACGATTTCTTCAAGACAGCCGCTCGGATCGGTGCGGGTAAAGGTCAGAGTCGATTGTTTGCCGCTGGGAACGCGGACGATCGCCGGCTGATATCCGCCGGATACGGTAATCTGCCATGACGTTTTTGTTTCCATGGGTTCCTCCTTTTTGCCGAAGAAAAACCAATAAATGAGCCCGATGAGGCCGATGCCGATGACGGTAACCAGTATGTTTATCATTGGCGTTGCTCCATGACTTTCAGAACTTCATCGACGACTTCTTTGGTATTGCCGTGTTTAATTTCCGCAGCGACGCAGTTTTCCATGTGATGTCTGAGTACCTGCTGGTCTATTTGTTTGAGCGCTGCCTGCACTGCGTGCGACTGGTAAATGACGTCAATGCAGTAGCTGCCGGATTCGACCATGGAAATCACGCGGTCCAGGTGCCCCCGCGCAATTTTCATGCGGTGGAGGATGGCGTGCTGAACGGACTGATCCCGCGGAATTCCCTTCGGCATATATCCCTCTATGGGGGATAGAATACCGTATGGCAGCGTTTCTGTCAAGAGCCAATTGACAATGCAGATGCGATGAGTATAATCCGCTTATGGCGAAACAAGAAGCAATTAATATTCAGGTGACACGTTTTCTCGTGTGCAATAAATGTTCGGTGGCGAAAAAAGCGGCGGAGCAGGCGTTAGCGGAAAATCCCGCGCATCGGGTGGCAGTGGTTTCGGATTGCGTACCCGCGGATTTACAAACCGGCGTTGATGCAACAATTGTTGCGTTTGAACTTACGCCGCACGGCGAGGGATTATTCAATCGGGAAGAGATCAGAGTGCGGATATCTGATTGCCCCGGACGGACTGCACAGCGGCAACGAAGGCTCGATGAAGAAATGGGAATGAATTAACTTTCTTCAGGACAATGCCTCCCTCATGTATCCCGATATATTGTACAATGGATAACGGGATGATACACTGATACCTCCGAAGGAGGATTTGATATGGCGGATGTAGCGATTACCGATGCAGATTTTGACGAAAAGGTCCTAAAAAATACCCAACCGGTACTCGTCGATTTTTGGGCGGTGTGGTGCGGGCCGTGCCAGATTCAGGGGCCCATTGTCAAAGACATTGCCGCAGCGATGGAGGGAAAAGCACTCGTCGGTGAGCTGAATGTCGATGAGAATCCCGCGACCGCGCAAAAATACGGGGTCATGTCAATTCCGACGCTGATGATTTTCAAAAACGGCACGGTCGTCAAGCAGTTTATCGGCGTGCAGTCAAAAGAAACGCTGATGGGAGAACTGAATAAACTGATAAACTAACATAGTGTCTCCGATTCGGTTATTCGTATGTATGATGTTGTTATTATAGGCAGCGGTCCGGCGGGGCTTACTGCCGGCATTTACTGCGCGCGGTTCGGGTTATCCACGGTTATCGTCGCCGGCACTAAATGGGGCGGGCAACTCATGCTCACGACGGACGTTGAAAATTTTCCCGGTTTCGGCAAAATCAGGGGACCAGAACTCATGCAGAAAATGCGCAGTCACGTTGAAGGATTAGGAGTAAAGGTTTTCGATGTGGCGGCAAAATCATTGAACGCAGATCCCCGCCTTCGCGGGGATGACATATTCAAAGTGGAAACGGAGCAGGGAGTGTTTGAGGGAAAAACCGTGATCGTGGCAACAGGCGCAGATACGCGCTGGCTCGGAGTTCCCAATGAAGCTAAGCTGCGTGGTCACGGCGTTTCCTCCTGCGCGCCCTGCGATGCGTTTTTCTTCCGCGGCAAACCCGTGGCGGTCGTGGGCGGCGGCGATAGTGCGATGGAGGAAACGCAGGTCATTGCCCGCGTCGCGTCGGACGTGGTGCTTATCCACCGGCGCGACGGGTTTCGCGCGCAGAAGGCAATGGTGGATAAAGTGAAAGCGATGAAAAACGTCAGGTTTTTGTTTAACACGCAGATTGTTGACGTACTGGGCGATGCGTCGGTTACCGGACTTCTTTTGTCTACGGAAAATCTGACTGATCAGACAGTTAATGATTTCGGCGGCACGAAAAAAGACGACCGTCAGTGGGTGTTGCCCCGCGCGGGACTTTTTGTCGCCATAGGACTTGTCCCCAACACGCAACTATTTAGCGGGCTGGATGTTGACAGCCACGGGTATGTGAAGCGGGTGGAGGAGCGCGACGATAACGGCGTCATCAGATATTTCACAAAAACCAATATCGGGGGGGTATTTACCGCAGGAGACGTACACGACAGCCGGTACAAGCAGGCAGTGACTGCCGCGGGTTTTGGTTGTATGGCGGCCATTGACGTGCAGAAATGGCTCAGTGAACACCCATGATTTCTCTTCCCAAACCGCAGAGATTTGCAAGCCGCCTTGCGTCCATTGAAAAAATTTCCTCAAAGGTGTATCTCGAGCGCTTTGCACTCGTGGAGCCAAAAGAAATCACGTTTCTTGCCGGGCAGACCGTGATGCTCTATGTGGTGCCTGGCAGCAACCGGAGTATGTCCATCGCCTCGCCGCCCAGTGAGAAACAGGAAATTCTTCTGGCACACGACATTTCCCCCATGGGGCCGTATTCACAGTGGGCCATCGGCGCGAAAGCCGGGGATCCGATGCAGTTTATGGGGCCGCTGGGGATTTTTGTCGTGGATAAACAAAGTCCGCGGAAGAAGATATTTGTCGCGACAGGATCGGGCATTGCACCGTTTCGTTCGATGATCCTCGATGACCCGTCGAATACCGTTTTGTATTGGGGGCTGCGGCACGAGGAAGACGTTTTTTGGCAAAACGAATTTTCCCGCATACCGTTTCATCTTATTTTATCGCAGCCCGGCAGTGCCTGGACCGGTAAAACCGGACACGTGCAGGAGCACGTTTTTTCGCAGGAAAAAGATATACAAAACTGCGACGTATATTTATGCGGCAACCGGCAGATGGTTGAGGAGATGAAAGCGCGCCTTTCCGCCGCCGGCGTTCCAGCGGCGCAGGTGAAATCGGAACTGTTCTATTGACAAGACATATTATTGGTACTACCATTAGTAGTACTATGAGTACTACCGTAAATAAAATCAGCATCAGCATCCCCGAGTATATTTATGAACGGGTAGCGCAGACAAAGAACGTAAGCGCATTTATCACCGAAGCGGTGGAAGAAAAACTTCTCACTGAGACAATCGAAAACCCGGTAGAGGATTTTATCGCTATGCGCAGCCGTTTACCCAAAATCCGCAAGGAAGATATTCGCGAAGCAATCAATAAAGGAAGAATGTGAAAATAATAGTTGTTGACGCCTCGGTTATTTTACGTTTTCTTCTTGAAGAGAATGTCGCAATTAAAAAATATGTCGAGTCGATGTTACGCAGCGCCGAGAAAAGAAAAATTTCTCTCATTTGCGCCCCGCTTTTACCGCTCGAGATTGCAAATGGGCTTCGTTTTACGCTCAAAGACATGACGATTGCCGGTGAAGTATTCGCGCAGTTTTCAAAACTTCCAATTGAGATTGTGCCGCTTACCGCGGTCCAAGTGGCAAAATCTCTCGAAATTTCCTATTCGTGCCGCACGACCGTCTATGATGCTTCCTATCATGTACTTGCAATAGTCCGGAATGGGCTGTATGTGACGGCGGATAGGGAGTATGCTGACAAAGCAAAGAGGTTAGGTCATATCCAATTACTGTAATTTTTCCCCTTGCAAAAAAAAATTACCACGGTATACTCATTTTCTATGACCAATCCGTATGAATCCGCCATGACGCAGCTTAAACGGGCTGCGGCAAAACTCCCCGAAAAAGCCGCAGAACGATTACTGCTCCTTCTTTCCCATCCGCAACGGATACTTACCGTTGTAATTCCCGTACAGATGGATGACGGCACCACGAAACTTTTCCAGGGATACCGCGTGCAGTACAACAATGCCCGCGGGCCATACAAAGGCGGCATCCGGTATCACCCGAACGTTTCGCTGGATGAGGTGCAAGCGCTGTCGTTCTGGATGGCGATGAAATGCGCGGTTGCCGATCTGCCGCTTGGCGGCGGCAAAGGCGGCATCATCGTGGATCCCAAAAAACTTTCGGCGGGCGAACTGGAACGGATGAGCCGCGGGTATGCGCGCGCCATTGCCGATGTGATCGGACCGGACCGTGACGTTCCGGCGCCGGATGTCAACACCAACGGCGTCATCATGGGGTGGATGCTCGATGAATTTATGAAGCTGAAAGGCAAGGACAGAAAACTCCGCGCAACATTTACCGGAAAGCGTATCGAAGACGGGGGATCGGAAGGCCGCGAAGAAGCGACGGGTCTGGGCGGCCTCTATGTTTTGCAAACGATTTTAAAAAAAATCAATCTTAAAGGAAAACTTGCCTCGCCGGCAGGCAGATTGACGGCAGCGGTCCAGGGCTTCGGCAACGTGGGATACAACATGGTCAAATTCCTGGATGAGGCAGGGATACGCGTGGTTGCCGTTTCGGATTCCCGCGGCGGCATTCACGTGCCGGAGGGAATAAATCCCGCGCTGACGCTCGAATGTAAGCGGAAAAACGGGTATCTTGCCGGCTGTTACTGCTCGGGGTCGGTCTGCGATTTGAAAAAAGGCCGGCCGATTACGAATGATGCGCTTCTTGAGCTTCCCGTGGACATTCTGGTGCCTGCTGCCTTGGAAAACGTGTTGACCGGAAAAAACGCAGCAAAAATCAAAGCAAAAGTCGTGCTGGAAATGGCAAACGGCCCCACGACGCCCGAGGCGGACACTATATTATATAGGCGGGGTATTCACGTAATTCCCGATATTTTAAGCAATTCCGGCGGCGTATCGGTCTCTGCATTTGAGTGGGAACAGAATCTGAAAGACCAGCACTGGACCAAAGCCGAAGTCAACCGCAAGCTGAAAGCCAAGATGGAAAAAGAAGCGGGCTTGGTCTGGGATGCTTCCAAAAAGTACAAAGCTGATCTTCGGGCAGCCGCCTTCATCCTCGCGCTCCAGCGGATTTCGAAAGCGATAAAATAACAACAGAAAGTAATACCAATATTTGGTATTGACAATATCTTCGTATTGTTTTATCTTGTTCTGTATGGAACAGGTCGTAACGATAACCCAAAAGTTTCAGGTGCATATACCAAAACGGATCCGGCAAAAGGCAGGATTTTTGACGCACGGCCCTGTTATCATGCGTGCGGATAAAGGAAGAATTGTCATCGAAAAGAAAAAAACGAAGTCGATACTGGAATTGGCCGGGGCATTTCGGGTAAAGGATCCAATCCCCGCAGGTAAGATTCGTGATTATATCGATTATTCCCGATGAAAGCATTTCTGGATTCAAATATTTTTCTTCGTTTTTTTGTTCCGGATAATGAAAAAGCATATGGCGACTGCGAGGCGCTTCTTCGGATGATTGATAGAGGAAGCATCCGTCCATATACATCGCCGATTGTTTTATTGGAATGCGATTTTGTATTGTCCCGCCAATATAAATTTCCTAAGGATCGGGTCCAAGATGCTGTGGGACGCATTGGGTCTATGCGCAATATCACCATTGTCAGCCGTGCGAATGGCCAGCGCGCGTTGAAATTATGGCGCAATCTGGGTATTAAACTGGCTGACTGTCTCATCGCGACGCAAGTGGGGAAGGGGATAACCCTTGTTACCTACGACCGGGAATTTCAAAAGATTCCCGGTATTACTGTCGCCGAACCGGCTGACATTTTATCAGCCATTCCCGCGAAATAACCCCGCCTGCGCGCCCCGCCTTGCATTTTCCAGAGAGAGA
>CAYWVJ010000012.1:0-18765 GCA_964461825.1 uncultured Gammaproteobacteria bacterium | reverse complement strand
TGCTATACTATACGTTCCATGCGAATACTCGTTGTGGAAGACGAACACAAAATCGCCAACTCGATCCGCCAGGGTCTTGAACAGGAAAATTTTGCGGTAGACGTCGCGTACACCGGCGCGGACGGGTTCGATCTTGCTTCAACCGAAGAATACGACGTTATTCTTTTGGATCTCTTGCTGCCGGGCATGGACGGCATAACCATTTGTAAAAAACTCCGTGCGGAAAACATCCATACGCCGATCCTTATCCTCACTGCCAAAGGCCTGCTGCAGAATAAAGTGGAAGGTCTGGACAGCGGCGCTGATGACTACCTTACCAAACCGTTCGCTTTTGAAGAACTTCTGGCACGCGTCCGGGCGCTCATGAGAAGGCCGAAACAAACCGCCGCAACAACGCTTTCGGTCGGCAACCTCACGCTCAACACAAAAACGTTCGAAGTAAAGCGGGGGTCAGCCGTTATTGCGTTATCCAGCCGCGAGTTTTCGCTTTTGGAATACCTCATGCGCCACCCGCACACGACCGTTTCCAAAGATCAGATTATCGCGCACGTGTGGAATTACGACGCCGACGTACTCCCCAACACCGTTGAAGTGTATATCGGCTATTTGCGGAACAAACTCGGCAAACCGGTCATGATTGAAACGGTGAGAGGATTCGGATACAAAATAGCAGATCATTATGTTTAGAAGCGCACGCATCAAACTCACGGCGTGGTACCTCCTTATTATCATGCTGGTAAGCGTGAGTTTCAGCCTGGTAATATACCGCGGGCTCATCGCGGAATTTACGAGACTCGAACACCTTGAGCGCGCCCGCATGCAGCGGCGCCAATCTGCGCTTCTGCCCCTGCCGGATCCGCGGCCCGCATTTTTCGACCCGGACGTGATTGCCGAAACCAAGCAGCGAATCAGAATATTCCTGGTGGGCGTTAATATCGTTATTTTGGCCGGATCCGCGGCCGCTGGATATTTTTTGGCAGGCCGGACGCTCAAACCCATCGCCGATATGGTTGACGAGCAGAACCGCTTCATCTCCGACGCCTCGCACGAACTGCGCACTCCCCTTACGTCGCTCAAATCAGAAATCGAGGTGAACCTACGGAATAAAAAACTTACGCTTGAGGAAACCAAACGGCTCCTTAAAAGCAACCTTGAGGACGTCAACAACCTGCAGGCGCTTTCGGAAAACTTGATGAAACTCACGCGGTGGGAAAACAACAATATCCCCATGGAAACCGTCAGTCTTTCGTCGGTGGCTACCGCTGCGGTCCGTCATGTAGCACAACAGGCAAAAGCAAAACGCGTGAGCATCACGAAGACCATTCCGTCTCTCACGGTCACGGGCAACGCCGCTTTACTCACTGAACTTCTGGTCATTCTTCTTGATAACGCCGTCAAATACAGCGCGAACGGCAAAACGATAACGCTGTCGGTGCGACGGACGGACGGCAAAGCGGAAATCCGCGTACAGGACCAGGGTATCGGCATTCATAAAGAGGATCTGCCGCATATTTTTGACCGGTTTTACCGTGCGGATAAATCACGGACGAAAACCAGCGTCGCCGGTTACGGACTGGGGCTTGCCATTGCCAAACAGATCGTTGCGCAGCATCACGGAAACATCCGTGCAGCAAGCACAATCGGAAAAGGGACGCTGTTTACCATCGACATTCCGGTCAATCGGTAATCGCTTGCCAACGGGAACGCGGTACAGTAGCATAAAGGCATGCGACGATCGGTTGCCCGCCTGAGGGGCCTTGGATTTATTCTTTGGCATACGCGGCATTATTTTTACCACATCCTTTTGGGTCTGGTCGTCGCGTGGTATTTCCGCGAACTGTGGCACCGTTTCAGCACGCGCATCATCACCGTTTCCCTTATCGGATCGGTAATTCCCGACCTTGACCACCTTATTTATTTCGTAACGTACGGGAAAAAAGACTGGTACACCAAACAGATACGAACGTTTCTGCGGGACCACGAATGGCGTACGCTCTGGGTGTTTGTGGCGAAAGGCCATAAGTACAATACGGACCTCTTAACGCACAATTATTTTTTCATGGCGTTTCTGTTTGCCGTCGCCACCCTCTCGTTCTTTTTTGACTGGAAAACGAGCGTGGTACTGTTTAGCTCCATGCTCACGCATTATCTTTTCGACGTGTTTGACGACCTTGTTACACTCGGCTACATCAATCCCAACTGGAAACGCCTGGGAAAACCGCGTCACGCTCACCGGTAGAACGTTAGCCGGATCACAACGCCGGCGATAATTAAAACTCCGATGACGGTGCCCGCCAATACGATTGTCGCGACCGATGATCCTCCGGAAGAAGACGGTGCCGGCGGCAGCGTTAGCGCGGGAGCGGGCGTGCTGGTGGGCACGGGAGTGGGCGTATCGGTCGGCTGCGATACAACCGGCGTTTCAGCAACGGATCGGCCGACGTCTTGCTGCGGCGTGGGGGTGGCTCGCGCTCCTGCAACCGCGGAAAGTTCATTTGACGCATTTCCGGGCGTGCACCCGTTGACTGCGCGGATACTAAAATAGTATTTCGTCCCGGTTGCGAGTCCTCCGACTGCATACGTCGTTGTCCCCTGCCCGCCGATATTCTGGTTCCCGTAAATATAATTCCCCGATGACAGGCCGTAGGAAAGCACATAACTCGTTACCGGATTTGCCGCATCGGTCCACACAAGCGTAATCGCGCGCGCACCGGCCGGTACGGCACCCGTAAGAGTCGGCGTACTTCCCGGAGCCGGATCGGTACAGGACCCGGGCGATGGCGGCGACCCGCCGGGCTGATAGAAATACACCGACCCCGTAATCGTTGTTCCCGTCGTCGTATCGGTCACCTGCACCGGAACGTTGCCCGCATAAGACGATTTCATCTGCGTGTATAGGGTGCCCGTTCCGTCGAGCGTTGCCGAAGACGGGTTAAACGACGTCGTGGAATCGGATGAGGCCAGCAGAATATCGTCGTTGCCGGTTACGGGGGATCCGCTCGCATCCCGAAGCGCGATCGTTACGGTCGAGGACGTAAGGCCGTCCGCCGGCGCGGCAGTACCGCTTATCGTTGATTTCCCCTGATCCGGCGGATTGCCCGCCAATACCCGCGAGACAACGCTGACAAAAGACAACATGCCTATGATGATGAACTTAAACTTCATGACGGGCGAAAAAGAGCGCCTGCTTTGCCAATTCCGCAATTCCCACAGACCGGATAATTTGCATCCACATGCGGATTTCTCCAATAACCCCGCTGCGCAGTCCGACTTTTTGGCTTTTGAATACATTTTGCGCGGATATATTTGTATATGCAACGGATTTTTTATTTTCCATCAGGTATCTGTTGAGCATAAATTCAAAATTATATCCACGTACTGAAAAATTCCTGAGAACCGCGTTTACATCACGTCTTATAAGGATTCTGTTGCCTGTTGCGCAATGCGGAAGACGCAATAACGCCCGTGCACATTTATCAAGTATATTGACCGGACGTGCACACAGCATAAGACAATCAAACTGATTATTTTCAAATAATCTGATCGACCGGTTAATATCTTTTACTGTTACATGCACTAGATCGCTGTCTATAAGTATAATCGCGTTCTCTTTAATCCTGGCTATTGCAGAAGTAATTGCCTTTGCTTTCCCAAGATTTTCCTCATGTCTCAAAAGCCTAACAGCGGGAAATTTTTTCGCTATATAATCGCCGGAACCATCGGTAGACCCGTCATCTACACAAAGTATCTGGGAAATAGACGGAATTTTGATAAGTGCTGTAAGAACGTTATTTATGCGCGGCCGCTCATTATATACCGGCACGATGCATGAGTACATAACGACACGTTTCGTGCTTAATGAAAAACTCATACGAAATTTATTATAATAAGCATACGCGATGAAAACCTATTTTGCGATTGCCGCTGCAGCCATATTATCAAGCGGACTCCTTTTTTTTGTCAAACAAAACCGGCCGGCACCGCAGCCAAAGGTGCAGACGGACAGCGCGGCCACCCCACGCCAATTTCCCGGCGGAACCATTACCATAGAACGGACCGTCGCAAAAGAAGGAAATTACACGAACTATCTTTTTTCCTATCCGTCGGATAACCTCAAGATCTACGGAATGATGCACGTCCCCGCGGGAAAGGGCCCGTTCCCCGTGATTATCGTAAACCACGGATACTTTAATCAGGCGACGTTTACATCCGGCGACGGCACGCACGCAATCGCAAACATTTTGGCGGCGAACGGTTATCTTACCCTTGCGTCGGATTACCGCGGCTTCGGGAAATCCGAGAATGACGGCCAACGATCCCGCGGCCATAATCCCAATTATGCCATCGACGTCCTGAATCTCATTGCTTCGGTAAAAAGCCTGGACAACGCGGATACCACACGGATCGGCATGTGGGGGCACAGCATGGGCGGTGAAGTATCCATCCGCGTTGCAGAAGCGTCAAACGCGCTGAAAGCCGTCGTCCTGTGGGCGCCGACGAGTACCAGTCAGTCCGTCAACGCATCCTTTTACAGCCGCGGTCAGCACACACCGGCGCCGACCGCTACGCCGGTTGCGGACGCTTCGACCACTACCGCCGACCTGCGGT
Organism: uncultured Gammaproteobacteria bacterium; assembly: GCA_964461825.1. Taxonomy (GTDB): domain Bacteria; phylum Patescibacteriota; class Microgenomatia; order UBA10105; family UBA927; genus XYB1-FULL-47-11. The sequence goes on along the minus strand of CAYWVJ010000012.1, from coordinate 14,157 downwards.
TTATTACCGCACCGGTAAGCCTCCATCAGGGTCTTGCCGACACCGAAGTCAATCCGCAGTGGTCAAAGGATCTTGCCGCGGCGCTTCGCGCACAGGGGAAAACAATCGAATATTTCGAGTATCCCGGACAGGATCACAATTTCAAAAATTTAGGATGGGACGTGATCGCACAGCGGACCGTTGCGTTTTTTGACCGGTACGTTAAATAATATCATATGCCGATTACAACAGTGTCCGATACGATCGGAGACCTGAAAAGATTCAGGACGATTGTCGCGCTTATTTACGAAGAAGGGTTTGCGTTCGTCGTCGAAAAGGCGCGGCTCAAATGGGGCGTCCCGATTGAATGCCGCATCCGCTGTTTTCTCAAACGCTGCACGGGCATGTGGCAGCCGCGGATGACAGACGATCTCCCGGTGCGGTTGCGCAGGCTTCTTACGAAACTCGGCCCGTCGTTCGTGAAATTGGGACAGGTGTTGTCGCTGCGGCCTGACGTGCTGCCGAAGACCATTACCGATGAGCTTGCGAAGCTCACGAACCACGTACCGCCGTTTCCCTATGCGCAGGCGCGGGAGATCATCGAAAAAGATCTGGGAAAACCCGTTGAAAAACTTTTCAGGCGCTTTGACCCCGAGCCGCTGGCTGCCGCATCGCTGGCACAGGTACACAAAGCGGTGCTTCACGACGGGACGCCTGTCGCCGTAAAAGTGCAGCGTCCGGGCATCCGCGAAATGATCCAGAAAGACATCCACATCATGACGTTTTTTGCGCGCCTCGTCGAGGATCGGGTACCGGAATTTGCGATGATCCGGCCGGTTGCGATAGTACGCGAATTTGCCGATACCATAAGCCGTGAGCTTGATTTCACGATCGAGGCCGTGCACGGCAAACGCTTTGCCGAAATGTTTGCCGATGATCCGAACATCAAAATTGCAACGATTTTCAAGGAGTATTCCTCAAAAAACGTTCTGACTATGGAACTCATTGAGGGCATTAAACTCGATGACGAGAAAGCGCTTGCCGCGTCCGGGATTGATAAAAAGGTTCTGGCAAAAAACGCCGTGAACGCGCTGCTGCGCCAGGTATTTTTGGAAGGGTTCTTTCATGCCGATCCCCATCCGGGAAATTACTTTGCACTCCCGGGCAACGTGTTTGCATTCATCGACTACGGCATGGTCGGCAGGATGATGGAAAAAGACCGGCTCGAATTCGCCGCGTTTTTTATCAGCTTCTTAAATGAGGATTCGGAGTCGGCGATAAAACATCTGCTGCACATCGTCGACGAAAGCAAAGCCACAAACATTCCGTCGTTCGAGCACGACGTTGACGATATTCTCCATGAATGGTACGGCGCAAAACTCAGAGAAATAAGCCTCGTACAGGCCTTCTATCACATCATGGAAAGCGGACGGCGAAACGGCATCGTATTCCCCTCAAGCTTTGCGTATCTGGGGAAATCGCTGTTAACCACTGAGGCCATGGGGTTTTCGCTTGACCCGGACTTTGATTTCGCGCGCGAAATGCGGCCGTTTATTCATAAAATCATCAAGGAAGAACTTAATCCGCTGAAAGCGAAAAAACGGATGCTGGATCAGAGCCTCGACTACTTCCAGTACGCCAAAACGTTTCCCGAAGTAACGATGCAGCTTTTGGAAAAACTCGACAGCGGCGAACTGGGCGTCAAAATCAATCAGGGCGAACTTATCGAACTCGAACACCAGATTAACTCCGGGAGTTTCAAACGGCTCGTTGCGACGATTATCGTCATGATTCTTGTGGCCGCCGGCGTCACGTATCTTGTCCAGTACAGCGTCGTTAATTTTCACTTCTCGGTAGGCACGTTCGGCGCCATACTGGTAATAATACTTCTCCTCTGGATTTGGATCGGGAAATAGTGTACGATAAAACACATTACCATGAAGACGATTATTAGCGCATTTAAACTGACGTTCCGGCAGGCGGTATACGCGGCGCTGGCGGTTTCCGTAACCGTCAACGTGCTTGCCGTCTACCTCTGGATATTCGGGAAAACGACCACGTGGCTCGTATTCTGGGAGTCGAACATCGCCCTCTATAACTGGCTGGCGATCATCTTGAGCATTATTAACGCCGTCCTTATCGGCATCGCGATCGCGTTTTTTTTTCACGTACTGGCGGTGCGTAAAAAAGGCCAGCAGGCGTCATTCTTTGAAACCTTCGGGTCGGTTGTTTTTTCCGCTGCTGCAACGGGCTGCCCGGTGTGCGGCGCATTTTTGTTGCCTCTTTTGGGCATCGCCGCTTCCCTTACCGCCCTTCCGTTCGGCGGCCTGGAAGTAAAACTGCTGTCAATTCTCGTACTCTTGTACGCAATATACGAGTACGCACGCACGATTACCGGCGTCTGCGCGGTGCCGAAGGAACGGCTCATATCGCTTACCAAAGGCAGACTCTACCTGACGCTCAACAAAAATACCGTCGGTCAGCTCAAACCGCTGGGCATCGTCGTCGCGTTTATCGTTTTTGTCTATGCGCTCCCGTACCTGCCGAAATCCTGGAGGGTAAATTTCAGCAAAAAATCGTCGATGCCGGTTAAACTTTCGTCCTCGTCGTTGCCGGTAACAAAATCATCGGTTCCTTTTGAGAAAATCAATCCGCCGTCGGGCTACGAAATCCGCACACGGTTCGGCGATGTCGGACCGAAAATGCTTTCCATGGGCGTCATCAATCTCAAGAAATTTTCGGACGTTTATTCGCAGGCAAACCAGCCGCTGACCCAGGAAGAGCTTGCAATCCTTACGAAGGGATCGGATGAGAAAATCCGCATCACACCGGAAAATTCCTATTTCCTCCTTAATTTCTTCTGGGCGTTCGGCCTTGCGAACAAATCGCCGATTTTGGAAAAAGGAGACATGGTCAAATACGGAAACGGTCAGGTGGGCAATTTTGCGTCAACGGGCGGGTGGACGCTGGGCAACGATGAGAATGCGATGACGTATTATTCCAAAAGCGCGCTCGTGTCGCTTACGCCCGATCAGGAAGCGCTTGTTAACCGCGTTGCGTCGGTAACCTACCGGCCGTGCTGCGTCAATTCCACGGCGTTTCCCGATTGTAATCACGGCATGGCAATGCTCGGACTTCTGGAACTCATGGCATCGCAGGGAGCTACGGAAGACGAACTCTTTGCCGCAGCAAAATACGTCAACAGTTATTGGTTTCCGTCAACGGCGCTTGACGTTGCACTGTATTTCAAGAACAAAGAAGGAATTGATTTTGAAAATATCGATCCGAAAGTATACGTAAGCCGTGACGTCTTTTCCGCGTACGGGGCAACAAACATAAAGAAGTGGCTCGTGGACAACGGCATCCAGGAAAAACCCCCTGCCACGGGCGGCGGCTGCGGCGTATAAAATACCAACGGATGAAAACGGATGTGAGCATAGTCAGCGCAGTGGTAATTGCAACGGTCGGAATTGTCGCCGGAGCGATGGTATTGCTGTCGAGAAACACCGCACCCGATGTCGCGAAAGACCAGCTGATTACCGAGGACGGCATTCATTGGCACCCCCGTCTTTCGGTATATGTCAAGGGAGTCAAACAGGAATTATCCGGGGACATCGGCGTAGGAGCCGTGCATCAGCCGATGCACACCCACCCCGATGATTACAAAGACGGCGTCGTGCACATCGAGATCCCAGGCACCGTAACAAAACAGCAGTTACAACTGAGTAATTTTTTCAAAATTTGGGGACGGGAGTTCAACGCCAAGACGGCGCGGATGCTGGTAAACGGCACGGAAAACAAGGAGCTGGAAGCATATGCGATGCGTGACGGCGACCGCATCGAAATACGCTACGACTGACGGTCTACAGAAAATCTTCATGATTTCTTCATGTAAATGCGCTATAATCGGCGCATGAGGATACTCCTTATCGAGGACGACAGGAGAATCTCGCGCGTTGTGGAAAAAGGCCTCGTTGAGGAAGGCTTTGCCGTAGACACGGCGTTTGACGGCGAAGAGGGTCAGTATCTTGCGGAATCGGAAGCGTACGATCTTATCATCCTCGATATCATGCTTCCCAAAACCGACGGCTTGACCGTCTGCAGAAGGCTGCGCGCAAAACACGTTAAGACGCCCATCCTCATTTTGACGGCAAAAACCACGGTGGAAGAAAAAACCGCAGGACTCGACGGCGGCGCGGACGATTATCTTACGAAGCCCTTTGCCTTTCTGGAACTGCGTTCACGGATCCACGCGCTGATCCGCAGAAGCAAACACGAACCATCGCCGGTACTCACCGTTTCGGATCTTGTTTTCGACCCCATCAAACACAGCGTAACGAGGAAGGGTAAAGAAATAGCGCTCACGCCGAAAGAATTTTCCATCCTTGAACTGCTCATCCGCCACAAAGATGAAGTGGTAACCAGAACGATGATTATCGATCACGTGTGGGACTACAATTTTGACAGCATGAGCAACGTCGTTGACGTATTTATCGCGTCGCTCAGGAAAAAAATCGACAGCGGACACAAAGTAAAACTTATTCACACGCTTCACGGCGTAGGGTATAAAATAAGTACAACGCTATGAACCTCAGAAGTCTGCGGCTGCGCCTTTCATTCTGGTACGCGGTTTCGCTCATCATCGGCATCGGCATCATTTTTACGAGTTTTTATTTCGTTACGCAACGGGCGCTGTACACGGAAACGGAAAATGCACTGACATCGCACAGCGAAAAAATCATCCAGGTGGTAACGTCGCAGGCAAACAACATGCATGACGACATCGCACGGGAATCGTTCGTCCGCGAATTTTCCGACATTCCGGGAATGCTCGTCATCATCATCGGCAACACCGGCGCGGTTGTATCAAGCTCCCAGACGCTCAATCCGGCGGATCCGACGATACGGCTGTTGTACGATCAGGCAGCGGCTTCGAAGAAATTCTTCTTTACGAACAAAGTAATCGGAAGCGAAGGGCTGCGCTTTTTGGTGACTCCCCTCTATCAGGGAGATAAATTTCTCGGAGTCGTCGTCATCGGACATCCGATACAGGTGATCCAGTCGGCGCTCGCGAGCCTTACGTCCGCACTTATTGCGGTTTTTTTGGTATTCCTCATTCCGGCAATTCTCGGAGGGTATCTTAATGCACGCGGCGCCATCGCGCCCATAGCCGCAATTTCAAAAAAACTCGCGCGCATCAATTCGGGAAACTTAAGCGAGCGGGTGGTTAATCCACGGACCGGCGACGAAATCGAGGAGCTGTCGCTTACCTTTAACAGCCTTCTTGACCGCATTGAGCACGCGTTCGAACGGGAACGGCAGTTTATCGGTGACGTGGCGCACGAACTCAAAACGCCGCTGGCCGCGCAGCGCACGAGTATCGAAGTCGCGCTGTCCAAAAACCGGTCGGTGCAGGAACTGCGCGAGACGCTTGCGGAATCCCTCGCCGACAACAACCGGCTCAGCTCAACGCTCAAACACGTTCTGGATCTGGCGTGGGCCGAAAGCGACCGATCAAGCGGCACGCTTGTAAAAGTGAACGTGTCTGAACTGGTGACGGAACTCCGGGAAATCGCGAGCCGCGTTGCGGTGAAAAAGAAAATAACGGTTACGGGATCCGTAGAACCGAACGTCATTGTTTTAGGAAAAAAAGACAAGCTGTTCGGCGCTATCCTGAACATCATCGATAACGCGGTTTCGTACACGCCCGAGAACGGGACGATCGCGATCGGACTGGCTCGGACCCAACAGGCCGCGGTCATTACCGTCCGCGATACGGGGATCGGCATCCCGCGGCGGGAGCTGCCGCACATTTTTGAACGGTTTTACCGCGGATCACGTGCGTCGCGTGCATTCGGATCCGGCCTGGGTCTTGCGATAGCCAACGCGGCGATCACCGCCATAGGCGGTACCATATCCGTAAAAAGCAGCGTCGGCCGCGGAACCGCGTTTACCATTACCATTCCCTTTGCGTCCTCATAATTTCTTCATCTTCCGTTCGTTATGATGGGAGTCATGGGTACTGTCGCCGCACTCCTTGTCGCGTTCTTTGCGTTTGTACCTGCCGTTTTTGCTCAGTCGCCGGAAGAAAAACATACGGCGCAGGTAGTTGCGGTCACCGAGGACAAAACGATTGAAGTTGCCCCGGGCGTCAACCAGCCATACCAGAAAGTGCTCGCACAAATCACCGACGGCACGGCAAAAGGGAAAACCGTAACGATTGAGCTCGGAGGGGCGGCCGCTTCCAATGAGAACCAACGGATGAAGCAGGGCGACACCATTCTTCTGTCGCACGTCCGGAAAATTGACGGAACTGATCTGTTTCAGTTTACCGATTTTATCAGGCAAAGACCGCTTCTGTTTCTTGCCATCGCGTTTGCGATTGCAGTCATCGCTATCGGCAGAATCCGCGGTCTTACGTCATTTCTCGGACTTATCATTTCGTTTGCCGTACTTCTTAAATATATCCTTCCCAAAATCGTCGCGGGATATGATCCCGTGGTCGTTGCCGTATCCGGCTCGTTTGCCATTCTCCTTGTTACGCTCTATCTTGCACACGGTTTCAGCCGCAAAACGACCGCAGCCGTCATCGGAACGACCATCAGCCTTGTCATCACCGCGTTCCTTGCCAAGTACTTCGTGGACATAACACGGCTTTCCGGTTTCGGTTCGGAGGATGCCACGACGCTCTCGATGTTTCCCGGCGTCAACCTTAACCTGCAGGGCATTTTTCTTGCCGGCATAATTATCGGCGCGCTCGGGGTTCTCAACGACGTTACCATCGGTCAGGCTGCGTGCGTTTTCGAACTGCAGGAAGCAAACAAAAACCTTTCCGTCGGTCAGTTGTATAAACGGGCGCTCCGCGTAGGCCAGCATCACATTGCGTCACTCGTCAATACGCTGATACTCGCCTACGCCGGCGCCTCACTGCCGCTGCTGCTTATCTTCTCCATATCCGGCGGCGAACCGCTCTCCATACTTCTTAACAGAGAAATGTTCGCAAGCGAACTTGTCCGGACGCTCGTGGGAAGCCTCGGACTCGTTAGCGCGGTTCCCATTACGACTGCTGTTGCGGCATACTTAAGTACCATAGGAGTAAGTATATGACGCAAAAACCAATCGCCGACCCGGTATGCGGAATGCAAGTAGCCGCACCGCGGCTAAGCGCAATATACGACGGGAAAACATATTATTTCTGTTCCGAAAATTGCAGATCACAGTTTATCCGGAATCCCGGACGGTACAGCGCCGGAGTGCAGAACGAAAACAGCTGCGGGTGCTGCCATTAAACAAAATTAGTATGGACTTTTTATTCAGCGCATCGCTGGTTGCCTCATTTTTCGCCGGAATTGCGGCGTTGTTTGCGCCGTGCTGCATTACGGTACTTCTCCCGACCTATTTCGGCTCGGTTTTTAAAACGAAACGCAAAGTGTTCCTGATGACCTTCATTTATTTTCTGGGGCTTCTTGCCGTATTTATTCCGATCGGACTGGGAGTCTCGGTCATCACGCAATTGCTGCGGTCATATCACAATCAAATTTTTATCGGCGGCGGCACGTTCCTTATCCTTTTGGGTATCGCCCTCACCGCCGGATACAGATTTTCTCTCCCCATCCCCGTCCATCCGGTGCTTACAAAATACGATGCGTTTTCCGTATTTGTCCTCGGCATATTTTCCGCCGTGGCAACCACCTGCTGCGCACCGGTACTGGCGGGCGTTCTGGCATTATCCGCAATTCCCGGATCCGCCTTTCTGGGCACGTTGTATACGCTTACCTACGTACTGGGCATGGTAACGCCGCTGTTTCTTCTGGCGGCGATCCTCGATAAAACGGAACTTTCAGGGAAAATTATGATACTGCGCAGGCCCATATCGTACCGGGTTTTCGGCCTCACCATAAAAAATACCGTAGCCAATATGATTTCCGGACTCACGTTCCTGGGAATCGGCGCCGCTATCCTCTACCTTGCGTTTACCAACAGGCTCATGGTGCAAAATGACTTTCAGCTGACCGCTACGATCACGCTCGCAAGCGTCACGAAACGCGTAAGCGCAATTACACGGATTCTGCCGGAATATGTCTGGGCAATCGTGTTTGCGTCAATACTTCTCGCGGTCGTCATTCGTGCGGTAAATCAACTTATGGAAAAAAACCGAAAGGAGGTGAACACCTAAATGACACCAAAGGAAAAACTCATTCTCACCATTTCCCTCATTGCGTCGCTCACTGTCATTATCGTCGTCGTCATTCTCAAATCGTCCCCGTTTCCGGGTAAAACGAACACGCAGGCGACAAATGCAGCGTCCGACGATCCCATGCACCAGCAGCAGGCCGTTAACTCCGGCGTCTTTGACGGGCTGGTCGGCAAACCCGCGCCGGATTTTGCGATAGCAAGCTATGACGGTAAGCAGGTAAGCCTCAAGGACTACCGCGGTAAAAACGTATTATTGTTTTTCAACGAAGGCCTCATGTGTTATCCGGCCTGTTGGAATCAGATCGCGGCATTCGGAAAAGATACGTCGTTCCAGCAAAAAAATACGGTCGTACTTACCATTACCGTGAACACCAAAGACGAGTGGAAAGAAGCGATAGGTAAAATGCCGGAACTGGCGGGAAATACGGTACTGCTTGATACGGACCGCAAACTTTCGACCATGTACGGCGTACTGTCGCTCGATTCATCGATGCACCGCGGGGAATTGCCCGGGCATACCTACATTCTGATCGATGCAAAAGGCGTCGTACGCTATACCAGGGATGATGCGGAAATGGCAGTGCGCAACACCGAATTGCTGACGGAAATTAGCAAATTGTAAGGAGGTGAGACCATTGCGTGCAGCACTTATCTGTATGGGACTTATCGTCCTTGCCGGTATTGCGGTGATTTTTCTTAAAGTCAGCTTTGGCATCCTAGTTTTTGCCGGAGCGCTGCTTGTGTGCCCGCTGCTGCACGCGGTTCTTATGAAAGGCCGCGGACGCAAGTGATTTTTTTGTATGGCACTCTATCGATACATAAAAACGCCGCTGACGGCGCGTAAGCGCCGGTCGGTAAAATTGCCGCTGTTTATCATCACGGTGGGACTGTCGGTCATCCTTTGGACGGTCTGGCCCATTATCTCGTTCTCGCTCTTTACCGGACCGCGTCTTGCGAGCGTCATTTCCCCCGTTGTCAATGCAAACGACATCGCCATTACGACCAACGCGAACACGTGGTACCCGACCGCTCCGCAAAAAAAAGTTTCCGCGCAGATAACGTCATACACGCTTTCGATTCCGAAACTGGGGATAAAGGATGCAACCGCCATCATCGCCAGCGACGATTTGAGCAAAAGCCTCATCCATTACGGCGGCACAGCGTTGCCCGGTCAGTACGGCAATGCCGTGATAATCGGCCATTCCACGCTGCCGCAATTTTTCAATCCGAAAGATTACAAAACGATATTCGCAACGCTCCCGACGCTGAAAATCGGCGACGAAATATTCATCAAATACGACGGCGTTGAATACCGGTACGTCGTTATCAATATGCGGGTGACTGACCCGGACGATTTATCGCCCCTTGCGCAACAGTTCGATGATTCGTATATTACGCTTATAACCTGCGTGCCTCCGGGAACGACATGGAAACGGCTGAACGTAAAGGCGCGGCTGGTACGGCCAGGACAGTAATAAACGCACATGGATACCTACGCATATCTTATCGGAACGGGCATGTTGCTCGGTGTGTGGCTTTTGCTTTATTTTCTTCGGAAAAGCGCCAGGAAAAAAATGATGCGCGTCAGCATTTTTACGGCGGTGCTCGGACTCACCGAACCGTTATTCGTGCCGTCATACTGGTCTCCGCCGACGCTGTTTCAGCTTGCCAGGACAACCCGTTTTGACGTGGAAAGCATTTTGTTTTCCTTCGCCGTCGGAGGCGTCGCGTCAGTTTTGCACGAAATTATCTGGGGAAGATATCGAAGACCCGTTTCTCCCGAAGAACTGCGGCAGCCGCGGCACCGGTTCCATACGCTTGCACTAATCAGTCCGGTCATCGCGTTTTTGTTCTTGTATATTTTCACGCCGATCAACCCGATTTATACCTCGATTATCGCCATGACGGTCGGCACGCTGGCAACGTGGCTCTGCCGGCCTGATTTACTCCGGGCAATGATTACAGGAGGAATCGTATTTCTTCTCTTGTATTTTGCGGTATTTTTCGTCGGTTTTGTTTTGCTGTTTCCCGGGTACGTTGCGGCGGTCTGGAACCTTCCTGCAGTCTCCGGCATACTCGTTGCCGGCGTACCGCTTGAGGAGCTGTTATTCGCCGCATCAATCGGCGCCATGTGGAGCAGCATCTATGAACACTTTCGCTGGTATGCGTTCTCGTGAAACGGCAACGCTGCTTTTCGGCGTCTTCTTCGGACTCCTTGAGGCGGTGGTCGTGGTGTACATACAAAAAATTCTCGGAACGGGAAACGGGCTCATAAACCGCAGCATCAGCCCGTCGGACGTTCAGTTATCACTGGGATTCATCGCATTCCTTACGCCCCGCGCATCGACCTTCGTGATTGCCGACGCCGCGATATTGGCGCTGGAGCGATGGCGCGAGGCGGCAACGATCGTCATGCTTGCAGCCTTCGGCTACGCTGCGGGAACGGGAACCAGACAGCGGCTCGCCTGCTTTTTCTTAAGTTTTGCCGTATGGGATATTTTCTACTATGTTTTTTTGCGCATATTCACCGGATGGCCGCAGACCCTGACCAGCACCGACGTGTTTTTCCTCATTCCGACAGCATGGGTGGGGCCCGTCAGTACGCCGCTGGCGATTTCCTCCCTTCTGGCCATCGCCTCGTTGCGAACTCTCATGAAATCTTCATGAAAATTTAGTAGAATGAATATATATGAATACTCCTGACGCAACCGTATACACCTGTCCGATGCATCCCGAAGTACAAATGGATAAACCCGGGCGCTGTCCCAAATGCGGCATGACGCTCGTACCGACCAAAGCCAAGCCGGCTCCCGACCACGGCAGGCACGAGCATATGATGAAGCCGACGCAGGAGATGACCTTGTGGGAAAAAATCAGGATGAGCATGAGCATGACCATGGGCATGGATCATTCCGGGCTGGCCGGCCGGGAAATGGCGCGTCTTATGGAAGAGGATATCCGCAACAAATTTTTCTTTGCATTGTTCCTCACGCTGCCCATCATCGCATATTCACCGCTTGGCGTGACGGTACTCAAACTGCGCTTTCCGCAGTTTATGCCCACGCCGTGGCTCCTTTTCCTCCTCACCACTCCCGTGTTTTTTTATTCGGGCTGGATATTTCTGTATTCCACCTACAAAGCGCTTCAGGCAAAGACGCTTAACATGGCGGTGCTTGTTGCAGTGGGGATTACGGCCGCGTATGCGTTCAGCGTACTACTGACGTTTATCGGAAGCCGCGATACGTACTATGAAGCGGCTGCACTCCTTATCACGTTTGTCCTTTTCGGCCACTGGATGGAAATGAAATCGCGCCGCGGTACGACCGACGCACTGCAGGCGTTGTTTGATCTGGTTCCGCCGCAGGCACGCCTGTTTAAAAACGGAAAAGAAACGATGGTACCAACGTCGGAGGTAAAACTGGGAGACATCCTCATCCTCAAGCCCGGAGATAAGGTTCCGGTGGACGGGGAAATTACCGACGGGGAAACCGCCATCGATGAATCGCTGGTAACCGGTGAATCCCTTCCGGTCACGAAAAAGAAGGGCGATAAAGTTATCGGCGGCTCCATTAACACTTCCGGATCGGTCAAATTTACGGCAACTAAAATCGGCGAGGATACCGCGCTGGCGCAGATCGTGAAAATGGTGGAAACCGCACAAAATTCCAAAGCGCCCGGACAAAAGATTGCCGACCGGTTTGCACGGTATCTTGTGGTGGTGGCCGTCGGCGGCGGCCTGACAACTTTTGCCGTTTGGTATATAGTTCTCGGCCAACCGCTCATTTTTGCCCTTACGTTCGCCATTTCAACGGTGGTCATCGCCTGCCCGGATGCTCTTGGGTTGGCAACCCCTACTGCCGTTGCCGTCGGCACCGGTTTGGGAGCCAAACACAACATTCTTATCAAAGACGCCCCGACGCTCGAACAGGTATCCAAAATACGTGCAATCGTTCTGGATAAAACGGGCACGCTGACGGAAGGAAAACCGAGAATTACCGACGTTGTTGCGGCGAAAGATTTTACCCAGAACGAGATTGTCCGGCTCGACGCCGCAGCCGAGGCAAAATCCTCGCATCCGTTGAGTCTGGCTATGCTGCAGGAAGCAAAACGCAGAAAACTTGCGGTACCGACCAACGTCACGAAATTCAAGAATCTCGCCGGGCACGGCGTCGAGGCGGTCGTTTCGGGGAAACACGTGCTCGTGGGAACCGTAAAGCTCATGAGCGACCGCAACGTTGATATTAGAGCGATGCAGCGGGATATAGACCGGCTGCTTGAAGAAGGAAAAACCATCATGGTTCTGGCGGTAAACGCCAAAGTAGCCGGTGTGGCTGCCGCATCAGACCTCGTCAAGGAGAATGCGAAACAGGCCATTGCGCGGATGAAGGAGCTGGGTCTTGAAGTGGCAATGATCACCGGCGACAACCAGAAAACGGCTGAAGGAATCGGGAAACAACTCGGCATTGACCGCGTTTTTGCGGAAGTGCTGCCGCAGGATAAGGCATCCTACGTCAAAAAATTGCAGCAGGAAGGCAAGTTTACCGCGATGGTGGGTGACGGCGTCAATGACGCGCCGGCGCTCGCACAGGCGGATATCGGCATAGCAATCGGCGCAGGAACCGATGTCGCCATCGAAACGGCAAAAGTAGTTCTCATGAAATCGGATCCGGCGGACGTTCTTCGCGCAATCAAACTTTCCAAAGCCACGGTTCGAAAAATGAAGGAAAATCTTTTTTGGGCGTCAATCTATAACCTGCTTGCGATTCCCGTTGCGGCGGGCGTGTTATATCCGGCGTACAGGATTTCGCTTCGGCCTGAGGTTTCGGCGCTCCTTATGAGTGTTTCCTCTATCATCGTCGCGACCAACGCGGTGCTTTTGAACCGCGCGGAGAAAGACTTAATCTCGGTATGAACAGCGCAGTCGTTAAGGGTATTGCCGCGTCGCTTGCCCTGCTTTCCGTCTACGTAACCGTACTGACGCTCGTTTCCGGATGGAAATTCATGCTCACGCAGTTTAGCACCTACTGGTATTTTGTTACTCCCCTGGCCGCAGGGTTCGGCACGCAGTTCGGGTTGTACAGTCATCTTAAGGATGCAATGAGGAAAAAAAACGAGCAGGCTCCGGGAAAAGTGGTCGCGGTGTCGGGAACGACGTCAACCGCCGCCATGATATCCTGCTGCGCCCACTATCTGGTAAACGTGCTGCCTATCCTTGGCGCGGTGGGAATTATCACGGTCATTTCCCAGTATCAGGTGCGTTTGTTCTGGGCGGGGCTTGCATTCAATCTTGCGGGACTTGCATATATGATTTCTCAGGTGAGGAAATTCTATAAAACAGCATGAAATACGTCATCCCCGCCGTCATCGTTTTGATCGCCGGACTTTTCATCCTTACCAAAACCGGTGGACCCCGCACGTCGGTGCGTCCGGCACAACAAATCGCATCATTGTCAGCGCAAACGAACACCGAGGGCCCGGTGACGGTTGACGTAACCCCGAAAAACGTGCTTGCCGCGGAGCCGTGGAAATTTACGATCGGCCTTAATACCCACTCGGGCAGTCTGGACGCGGATCTTACCCAGACCGTAACGCTTGTTGATGACAAAGGAAATTCGTATAAGCCGCTGCAGTGGGACGGCGCGCCGCCGGGCGGTCATCATCGCGAAGGCGATCTCTCGTTTGCCCCAGTTACGCCCGCACCAAAACGCATTTCGATAGTCGTAAAAAACATCGGGGGAATTGCCGAGCGAACATTCAACTGGACGTTAGGAGGTGAGTAAGATGACTGACCAAAAAGAGGAAAATGCCAAAGATCCTGTCTGCGGCATGAACGTTGATCTGACTATAACACAGTACAAAAGCACCTATCAGGAAAAGGTATACGGATTCTGTTCAGCACAGTGCAAAGATACGTTCGACAAAAATCCGTCCCAGTACACTGGCTAGCTATATTTCTGCTGCCGTATCAAGAAGCGTTTGCTG
>CAYWVJ010000011.1:13422-19109 GCA_964461825.1 uncultured Gammaproteobacteria bacterium | reverse complement strand
GCGGAATCCATACGGCTCGGGAAAAAATACCTCGGTTGAAATTACAGGTTCGGCTCCTGAAGCTGACCTTTGATGTACGCGCGTACCGCGTCCCAGTTGTCGGTCGGAACCAATACGTACAGGCCGTTGTAACGGTCCGCCGGCGGATTCGTGAGCTTGTCTTCAAACGAAATCTTTTTGATATCGGCCATCTGCACGCCTAAAAACAGTCTGCCGACGGTCAGGGCCTGCGCGAGGCTCATGTCCATGGTTGTCGCCTCATCCATTATTTGCGGTAAACGGGCTAACCTTGACGGCGTTACCCACTGTAACGGACGTACCAGTCTGTCTTTAAAGGCAATCATAATGTCCTGCTGGCGTTTGCTTCGTGCAAAATCGCTCCCTTCGGCGCCGGTCGCGTGGCGGCTGCGGGCATATATGAGCGCGGTTGCGCCGTCCATGTGCTGGCGCCCCGCGGCAAAACTTACCGTTTTATAGACGCATGAGGTATTTTCACACGGATATTGCGTATCGGTAAATGCTTCGGGCACCGTTACGTCTATGCCGCCCACCTCGTCAATGACTTTCTGAAATCCGGAAAAATCAATCACGAGCGCGTAATGAATGGGGATCCCCAGTACGTCCTCGACTGTTGCTTTGGCAAGGGTTATCCCGCCGCCGGGCGTTTTTTGTTCCCCGTAGTAATACGCGCTATTTATTTTTCCCTGGAGGGATTCTACCCAAATGTCGCGGGGTACGGAAATAAGCGCCATTTTCTTGCGCACGTTATCCAGCGATAATACCATCATCGTGTCGGTTAGGTTTGCGCCTTCATGCGTTCCCCCGCCGATGCCCAAAATGAGAATGTTCGTGCGGTCGCCCGTGGATGCAAGAGGCGCCCCTTTGATAAGGCTTGACACGCCGGCTTTTCCGAAAAGAAACAGAATAACGGCGATGAGGATAATGCCAATCCATTTACGTTTGCGCATTAGTGATAAGATCGGAAAATTTTATTGGATCCAGACTCGCTCCGCCCGGCAATACTCCGTCTATTGCGGGCTCACGGACAAATGACGCGACGTTATCCGGCGTCACACTGCCACCATAAATTACGCTGCCAACCTGAGTTTTTGCTTTGATATCCGTGATGACCTGACCGGCGCCCTGCGGAGAATCCGTTTTTCCCGTCCCGATGGCCCAGACGGGTTCGTACGCGACGACGTCGACGCCCATGGGCACGCCCGTACCGGCATCGGGCACGCAATAAATAACCTTCAGGCCTGCTGATTTGGCCAGCGTAACCTTCCGCGCAAGCACGTCATCGGACTCGCCGAAGAGTTTCCTGCGCTCTGAATGACCGATGATCACCCAGTCGGCAAATTCTTTTATCTGCCGCGCGGAAACTTCGCCCGTATATGCTCCTTCATCAAACGGCGACACGTCCTGTGCGCCTAATTGAAACGGGCCCTTTATGATGGGTAAAAGCGTAAAAGGAACGCATAAGACGACATTGTGATACGTACCGGAAAATTTTGCCAACCAGTCTTTGGCTTCCGCATTGGTCTTATTGCTTTTCCAATTGCCGACAACAAGAACGTTTTTCATGTGATACCATCATTATATCGCATGGATCTCAATCCTGACCAGCAGAAAGCGGTTACGCACACCGACGGCCCGGTCTTAATTCTTGCCGGCGCCGGCAGCGGTAAAACGCGCGTCCTTACGTACCGCGTTGCGTACCTCATTCAGGAAAAACATATCGATCCTGAACATATTCTCATGCTGACGTTCACCAATAAAGCGGCAAACGAGATGAAAGAGCGGATTAAAAAATTGTTGGGCGGCGCTCCGTCGCTTCCCTTTGCCGGAACGTTCCATTCGTTGTGCGTCAAAATTCTCAGGCGTGACGGAAAAGAGATCGGCATCCCGGACGATTTCGTGATCTATGACGAGCAGGATTCTCTCGATGCAATAAAAGACGTCATGAAGAAACTTGACATTTCTCCTAAAAATTTTAACCCCGGCGCAATCCTCCATACTATTTCAGAGGCTAAAAATGAGCTCGTGAGTGCCACCGAATATCCTCAGTACGCACGGGGGGTTTTTCAGGAAACGGCTGCGCGCGTCTATATCGCGTACCAAAAATTGCTTGCCGACAACCACGCGCTGGATTTTGACGACTTATTAACAAAAACCGTTGAACTTTTCACCAAATGCAGGGACGTGCTCCGGCGCTATCAGGAAAAATTCCGGTACGTGCTTGTCGACGAGTATCAGGATACCAACCGCGCGCAGTACGAGCTTTCAAAATTTTTATCCGGCCGGTACCGCAACATCTGCGTCGTCGGAGACGCGTCGCAGAGCATTTACCGGTGGCGGGGTGCGGATTTCCGCAACATCGTGAATTTCAAATCCGATTTCCCCGATACCGTCGAGTTTCATCTCGAGCGGAATTACCGTTCCACGCAAACGATTCTGGACGCGGCGTTCGGCGTCATATCAAAAAATACCTCGCACCCGATCCTCAAACTCTGGACGGAAAAAACCGGCGGCGAGCGGATTCTCCTGTATGAGGCAAGAACCGAACACGACGAGGCGGCATTCCTTGTGCAGACCATCCTGCAGGCAAACCGGCCGTTTACGGATTTCGCCGTTTTGTACCGGACGAACGCGCAGTCGCGGGTGCTGGAGGAAGCGTTTTTGCACGCGGGCATTCCGTACGTACTCGTGGGCGGCACGCGTTTCTATGAACGAAAAGAAATCAAGGACGTCCTGGCATATCTGCGGCTCGTGGCAAACCCGAAGGATATGGTGTCGTACCGGCGCATCGAAAAATTGGGAAAAGCGCGGTTAGAGAAATTCTTGGGAATCAAAACGTTTGCCATGACAACGATGGAAATTATGGACCAGATTCTGTCGGTAACCAAGTACCCTGAACTCTACGACGCAAACGTTGAAGAAGAAGCGTACCGTCTGGAAAACATCAGGGAGCTTCGCTCCGTTGCCGCGGAATTTCCGGTCCTCACCGAATTTTTGGAATCCGTCATGCTCATTGAGAAAGAAGAGTCGCACGCAAAACGGACCAACGGCGCGGTAACCCTCATGACCATGCACGCGGCAAAAGGGCTTGAATTCCCCATCGTATTCATGATCGGCATGGAAGAGGGGTTGTTTCCGCATGCGCGCAGCCTTACGGACCGCGAAGAACTCGAGGAAGAGCGGCGGCTTTGTTACGTGGGTATCACGCGCGCAAAGGAAAAATTATACCTGACGTTTGCCAACCGCCGGCTGTTTTTCGGTACGCGCACGCAAAACATGGTCTCGCGGTTTATCGCCGACATCCCGCAGGGGAGCGTGGAATTTTCCGCATCACTTAACGCGTCGCGGGGTTGGCAGGACGAAGATATGTTACTATAACCACTATGGTCAGTCATCCGCTGCAGACACCGGCCTGGGAAGAATTCCGCCGCCGCATGGGAATAGACGCCGTGCAAACGCATGGATTGCTTGTCACGTTCCATAAAATTCCCTTTACCCCGTGGACGATCGGCTATTTCCCCAAAGGACCGGCCCCGTCGCAAAAAATGATACAGGTACTTTTTGATCTCGGCATAAAAAAACATGCGATATTTATTCAATTAGAACCAAACGTGACGGGGAATTTCAAATTTCAAATTTCAAATTTCAAATTAATACCGTCACATCATCCGTTATTTACCAAATATACATTCATTCTTGATCTGACCAAATCCGAGGATGAGTTGCTTGCGGCAATGCACCCCAAAACGCGCTACAACATTAAAGTTGCCCAAAAACACGGCGTAGAGGTCAAAGAAGATAACAACGCATTTGAAAAATATTTGGCGCTCACCAAAGAGACAACGTCCCGCCAGGGATTTTATGCACACGACGAGACGTATCACAGAACAATGTGGGACGTGATGCACAACGCGGGCATCGCGCACCTTTTTACGGCTTCCTACCAAGGAACCGTATTGTCTTCATGGATCGTATTCGTGTGGGGCGATACGGTGTATTATCCGTACGGCGCCTCAAGCCGGCAGCACCGCGAGGTAATGGCGCCGACTCTCATGCTTTGGGAAATCGCAAAATGGGCAAAGCAAAAGGGACTCAAAAAATTTGACCTGTGGGGCGCAATGGGACCTGACCCCGATAAAAACAATCCCTGGTACGGCTTCCACCGGTTCAAAGAGGGATTCGGCCCAAAACTCGTTACCTTTGCCGGTTCGTTTGATCTGGTCATCAATACGCCGCTCTATAAATTTTATATATTCGCTGATACAATTCGCTGGGGAATTCTCCATGGAATTACAACAATCCGCTCTCTATTCTAAATATATTGCGGCACTCAACTGGCAGATTATCACTGTGGATGGCGTGCGGATGTTTTATAAAAAGATTCCGCTGTTAGGCGGACTTCTTAAGATTCAGCGGCCCCAAAGACTTCCCGACATTGCCTCTCTCGCGATCCCGATAAAAACTGTTGCGATTGAACCGATAAAAAATCAAAATCTCCGCGCGTATAAAAACTGGTGCAAAAAAATTCCATTCCGCGTCGTTCGTTCCGATTACATGCCGACCAAGACCATTCTTGTTGACCTTACCGCTCCGGTTGATTCGATTTTCCGTCGGTTTACCGAAGCCAAGCGAAGGGCAGTCAGACGGGCGAAAAAGCTCGGCGTCACCGTTACCGAATCTTCCGATATCACCGCATTAATCCGCATTAAAAACGTGTCGAGCGGACTGCTGGGCTTTATCACGACGATCGGCATTGACAGATTCTGGAAATTCTTTTACCCGCGTCACGCGACAATAATTCTTGCGCATCACGACGGCAAACTCGTGGGCGGCGTACTGCTTGTTTTCTGGAACAAAACCGCGTTCTACTGGATTGCCGCAGGAACCCGCACGGGAAAAAAAATGTTTGCCCCGACCCTCCTTGTGTGGGAAGCGCTCATTGTCGCAAAGAAACGCGGGGCCAAACGGTTTGATTTCTTAGGAGTCTGGGACGAACGAAAACCCAAAGACCACCACGACTGGAAAGGGTTCACCAAATTTAAAGAAGGATTCGGCGGTACGGCGCTTTACTATCCGATTTACTGAGCAAAAATGCGCTGAGCCGGCGTGGTTTTCACCCAGCCTCCCTGCACCGGTGTGCCGGAAATTGGCGGCGGTGCGCCGGCTGAACCCAGTACCGCAACAGTCGCAACTTCAAATACCTGCATCATTGACGACCCTACCTTCACCGATCCGTTCAGCCGACCCCGTACCACTACGCGCTTTCCTACTGCCGCTGCCAGATTGACCGGTTCGGTTGGTCTACCATTCAGGATTGCGGGGTTTGTCGGCTCTTCGCGCAGCGGTGTCAGCACGTATACCTGCCCGCTGTCGGTTCTGAGCCTATACGGCGAAACGCCGACGTCGACCGGCGTGCCTGTCCGCTCAACGGCTCCTTCCAATGAAGAGATAGGAGGAACCGGCGTTATGCTTGGTCTCGGTCTGTTGAGTCTGACGATTTTTATCCAGTTGATATCAACACGCGCGCCCGGGTATGAGGAAAATTCCGGAAACTCTACGGTTGTCCGTTGTACATTTACGGCCGTAAGCGTACTGGGGATCTGGACGCTGTACGTATAGAATTGACCGTCTGCTTTCGCATTACTGATGCTGAACGCCACCTCTTTTCC
>CAYWVJ010000011.1:10192-13322 GCA_964461825.1 uncultured Gammaproteobacteria bacterium | reverse complement strand
TTTATGCCGGCCGGCAGCGTATACCCGTTGGTTTGAAAAATCGATGCCTTTCCCGACGTCGTACGGAAACTCAACAAGCTATTGGCGGCACCAAACGAGGTAACGCCGGTTGACTGCCACGTGGTTGGTACCTGCGTGAACTCCCAGGATTTAACGACCGCCGATTCCTGCGCAGCGCGCGACCGGATATCCGCAGAATTGCTCACGCCTTGATAGATTACGGCAATTGCGCCGACGCCGAACGCAAGAACGAGAAAAAGAATAACGAGTGACCGCGCGGATAGTTTTTTTACTGCCATAGTATTCACTCCTTGCTTTCAAGCATCACACGGAACGGGCATCTGTGTCAAGTCCCGCAGAATAACGCGTATTCGCAGGAAGCACACAGCCGATTTCCTGAACAGCGAAAATCCGACTGTTCAATTTGCCGCGCGATATTCAAAATCATAGCTTTTTCTTCCTCCAGCTGCCGTGCGGTCCGCGTTGTCGAAAGTTTCGTTTGCGAATCAAAAAAGTACAATGACAGCGTAATGTTTTCAGCAGGTTTCCCAAACGGCGGCGTGGGAATGCCCGTGGCCGCCAATGCGTACATGGAAAGCTGCAGGTTCTCGTCCACCTCACGTTTACCGGGTACGCGCCCGGTTTTGTAATCAATAATTTCAATGTTTCCGTTTGGCGCCAGATCAACCCGGTCAATTTTCCCCCCGATTCTTATCGATCTGCCGCCGGCGGCAATGGGCACCGTAAACGGCTGCTCGAGCGCCGCGATGCGGGTTTTGGGATCGTACGCACGGTCAAAATATTCTGCAAGATACGTTTTTCCCCGTTTTTTCATCGCATCTTCATACCGTTTATTTCCGTATCCCTCGCCGGTCCAGTTCGTGTCGAGCAAATCCAGAAGAAGCGGTTTCGTCATTTTTTTACCCGCGTTGTGCATTTCATAGAATGCTTTAAGTGCGCTGTGGATGCTTGTACCAAACGACAGCGATGCCGACGGCGGGGTCGGAATATTCAAAAGGTACCGGAGTTTATAGTGCAGCGGACACAACCGGAATGTTTCGATCTGCGAATACGACAAATACGTAATAACCGGAGGTTTTGCCGCTTCCTTTTTTATTGTCTCATCCTTTTTCCAATCCAAAAGCGACATCTGCGACATCGACCGCGCCGGTGTCACCGCGGCAGTATCGCCGATAACTTCGTACACAAACGGCGATAACTTTTTCTCCCGTTTTCCTTCTCCGTAGTAATTTGCGCCGGTCAGGAACAGGAGGTCTTTCGCGCGCGTCATGCCGACGTAGCAAAGTCTGCGCTCTTCCTCAAGATGATAATCGCCCTCGGGCAACTCCTCTTTGATAAGCGCATCCGGAATCGGGATCTGTTCCCGGCGTTCAACGGTTGGAAAACGGGCGCTCACCATGTTCACCAAAAACACCACCGGAAATTCCAATCCCTTGCTGCTGTGAACCGAAAGGATGCTGACGGCATTATTTTCCGTCCAGTCGGTATCGCTTGCAAGCGGCGATTCACCCAGTTCCATGGCAAGTTCGATCCAGTCAAGTACCGCGGTAACGCTTGCATCCTGGTGATCTGTTTCGTACGTTTTGAGCTTGCTGAAAAATTTTGCGATGTTATTTGCCGTTTTCTCGTCAATCGGGGCATGCGGATCAAGCACGCGTTTCATTATCCCCGTATCCTGCAGAAAGTAGAAAAGAATCTGACCCGCAGTTTCCTTCGTTACCAATCCCAAATGCCGGTGTATCATGGAAACGATTTTTGCAACCTGCGGTTGATCGGACTTCTCGCTTTCTTCAAACAGCGAATGATTGTGTTTACGGGCGTTTATGGCAAGCGCATGAATGTCGCGCGCGGGGATACCGAAATAGTCCATAGAAAAAACGCGGAAAAGCGCCACGTTGTCCTCAAAATTCTGCAGTAGTTTGAGATAAGCGATGAGATCGCGGATTTCCGGCTGGCGGAACAGCTGCCCCGGGCCCAAAAACTGAAACGGAATGTTGTGGCGCATGAGCGCCCGTACGAACGGCTCTGCGTGATTGTTCGCGCGCACTAAAATTGCAATGTCTTTCCATTGACGCGCTGACGCACCGATACATTGACGCTTTATTTCTTTTACCACTTCCTCTGCCTCGTTTTCCACGCGGTCAAGATACAGTAACGCCGGCCATTCTCCTTTGCGGCCGCGCTCTGACGTCAGCTTCTTGTCTATGTGCTCCCGCACTTCCAGCCTGTCCGGATTGTTGTGCTGGATTAGTTGATAACTGGCGTCCAAAATTGCCTGCGTCGAGCGGTAATTTTTCGTCAGAACGACAAGGTTCGCGTGCGGAAACGATTTACGGAATGCCAGAACGTTGGAAACCGCGGCGCCGCGGAATTTGTAAATACTCTGGTCGTCGTCGCATACCGCCGTCACGTTTTGTTTGTTGCCGGCCAGCATTACGATAAGTTCGTTTTGTGCAATATTCGTATCCTGGAATTCATCAATAAGGATGAATTTAAACTGCTGCTGATACGACTGCCGTATGCGCGTCCGTTTGCGCAACAGCGCAAGCGTGACGGTAATGAGATCGCCGAAATCCATAACGCCTTCCTTCACTTTTATTTCCTGATACGCGTTGTAGGCGCGGGCCAATTCTTTGTGTTCATCGGTTTTTGCCCACGCGATATACGCACCGGGCGATACGTCCTCATCCTGCAGCCGCGAAACGTGCTGCAGCATGCCGCCGATAAATTTTGTCGGGTTTCCCAGAGGCCGAAAATAATTAAGATCCAACGAAAACAGGTGTTTGCGAAGCAGCATTGTCGCATCCGTATCCGTGAGCAGCCGGTATGCAGGGTTAAGCCCTATGTGGATTGCCTCCTGACGCAAAATCCGGTCGCAGAATTTATGAAACGTTGAAATCCACATCTCGCTGTACCCGTAGGGCATGATGACGTCCACGCGCTCCTGCATTTCGCGCGCGGCTTTCTCGGTGAACGTGAGCGCAAGAATTTCGGAAGGCTTTGCCCGTCCCGATGCAATAAGATGTTTGATGCGTTCGGTGATAACCGTGGTTTTGCCTGTCCCCGCACCGGCGATAATTAAAAGCGGCCCCTCCCCAAATTCCACGGC
>CAYWVJ010000011.1:1470-10092 GCA_964461825.1 uncultured Gammaproteobacteria bacterium | reverse complement strand
TGCGTTTTGGAGAGTTTCTGGCCAAGTACATCGAATGAACCCGAAACGGAGCTCATCGTGTTGTAGGCATTTCCGATGTGGCGGCCCAGCACTCCAAGCTGCTCACCGGTTTTCTCGTAATCCTTTTGGATCGCGCGAAGCAGACGGAAAACCTCACGCGATTTCTGCTCGAGTTCCTTTCCCTGAAAACTTAAAAGAAGCACCTGCAGATGCGCATACAGCGTATTTGGCGAAACCGGATATACGCGGTTTTTCCGTGCGAAATCCATAATGTCTTCGCTGTTTGCAATTTCGTAGTACACCGATTCCGACGGGATGTACATTAAGGCAAAATCCATCGTGCCTTCTTCGGGAAGAATATATTTCCTTGCGATGTCACTCACGTGCTTTTTTACGTCCGCGGTAAATCCGCGTTTGGCGGCATTCCGCAGCGCCTCCGTTTCCCCGTTGTGCATGAGGGTAAAGTTCTCCATCGGAAATTTTGAATCGATGCACAACAGTCCCGCATCGGTTTTGAGAACCGCATCGACTTTCACTCCCGATTTGAATGAGTACTGCAGATGGAAAGAATTTTTGGGGAACGTCTGGCCGATCATGTCGCGCAGCACCTGTTCACCGATATTGCCGCGGAGTTTCGGCGACTGCAAAAATTCCTGAAGACTGCGGATCCCCTTGCCCACCTCACTCATTTCGCCGACGTGCTTATTAAGCGCGCCGATTACCCGGGCAGCCTCGTCCAACCGTTCATTCAGCTGCCGAGTATTTGTCTGGAGCGTCCGCGTGACGTCCGACGTCTGCCCCTGAATGGCCGACTGCATGCTTTTGAGCCATTCCACGAGCGTCGAATCGTCCTTTTTTTCACTGAGTTTGCTCAATTCTTTCCGGACAATCCACACAAGAACAGCAAAACCGCCGATCAAAACGAGCATGAGAATGAAAAAATCCGGCTGCATAGTAGGCAACCCACAGAGTACCACACTTGGTATACTTATACCATGTGGTACATGGTGGCGGGCATTTCCGGATTAAGCGCATTGGGGTGGCTCGTGAATTCGACTGAACCCACCGCGGCAACAATCGGTGCATTTTTTATTATCATCGCGGCAGCGGCATTTTTCTTTTCCCTCGCGGTGTTTAAAATTGTGCGGCGTGCGGCGCTCGTGACTTTCGGTGTCATCATCTGGCTCCTCCTTCGCGCGTTCGGTCTACGGGAATGGTATTATCCGGCACTGCTTATCCCCGTCCTCATCTCCCTTGAGGCAATCCTCAGAAACGGCTAAAATAAGGGAATGAAATTCTACCTTACCAGTGCCATACCGTACGTTAATGCCGCGCCGCATATCGGCCACGCGCAGGAGTTTGTGTACGCGGACGTCATAAAGCGATTTCATCAGTTGCTCGATGAGGACGTGCGGTATCTTTGCGGCGCCGATGAGAACGCACTCAAAATTATCCAGGCGGCTGAAGCCGCTCATACTGATCCGCAGAAATTTGCCGACATCCATCAAAAAGAATTCTTACGTCTTGCAGAAAAATTAAACGTTCAATTTGACGTATGGCAACGTGGCAGCGACCGGCAGCGACACTTTCCCGCTTCGCAAAAACTCTGGGAACTTTGCAAACACGACATCTACAAAAAATCCTACGAGGGATTGTATTGCGTCGGGTGCGAGCAGTTCTATACGCCGGATGAACTGGACAAAAATGGGCAGTGCGTCGAGCATCCCGGAAAAAAACTGGAGACGGTAAAAGAAGAAAATTATTTTTTCCGGCTTTCCAAATATCAGGATTTTATTGAACAGCTTTTGGAAAATAACGAACTGGAAATTTTCCCGCAGTTTCGTAAAAACGAAGCGCTTGCGTTCGTGAAAAAAGGACTCGTTGATTTTTCCGTTTCGCGGACCCGCGAACGCGCCCGCGGCTGGGGCGTGCCAGTGCCCGGGGATCCCTCACAAATCATGTACGTGTGGTTTGACGCATTAAACATTTACCAATCCGGCATCGGGTTCGGATGGGATGAAAAAACGTATGCACAGTGGGCACCGCAGGACGTGATGGTAATCGGAAAAGGCATAACGCGATTCCATGCCATTTACTGGCCGGCAATTTTGGAGTCGGCAACGCTGAAACTTCCCAAAAGATTGTTTATCCACGGATACCTGACGGTTGACGGGGCCAAGATGAGTAAGACCGTGGGCAACGTCGTTGATCCTGAGTCGGTCATCAAAAAATTCGGCACCGACGCGACCCGGTATTATCTTCTCCGCGAAATTCCGTCCTACGGCGACGGCGATTATTCGGAGCGACGGTTTACGGAAGTGTACAATGCGGATCTTGCAAACGGCCTGGGCAATCTTGTTGCGCGCGTCGCAAAAGTCGCGTCGCTCGTACGCATTCCGCAGCCGGAAGAACTCACGTTTGCAGAAATCGCTCCCGATGCGTACCGCGGGGCGCTCGACCAATTCCGCTTTCATGATGCGCTCGCTATCGTTTGGGAAAAAATAAAAAATGCGGACAGAATAATTGATGAAACGACGCCATGGAAGTTGAACGGTGACGGACTCAAAAATTTTATAACCGGTATCGTTCCGGAAATCAGGGAAATTGCGATGCTTCTCGCACCATTTTTGCCCGAAACATCGGATACCATTTTGACACAGTTCTCGCAGACCGTTATTCAGCCGCAAAAACCGCTGTTTCCGAGGATGACGTAATGTTTATCGACACCCATTGCCATCTTAATTTTCCGCAGTTTAACGAGGATCGGCCGGCGGTCATGGGGAATGCAAAAAAGGCGGGAGTCAAAAAATTTATTAATCCGGGGGTAGACCGTTTATCATCCCAGCAGGCAGTCGCCCTCGCCAACGAACACCCGGGTGTGGTGTTTGCCGCTGCGGGATTTCATCCGTATGAGGCACAACACAACCCCGTTATTAGCCAACTGCCTCTCAACGGCATTATCGCAATCGGTGAAATAGGACTCGATTATCATCAGTACAAAGGCGAGGAGGCAGCCGGCAAAAAGCAAAACCAAAAACTGCTGTTTGAGGAACAGCTTGCCATTGCCGCTAAACACAACCTGCCGGTCATCATGCACTGCCGTGATGCATTCGAGGATTTTTTCACCATTTTTGATTCCTACGCGCCGCGCGGCGTCATCCACTGTTTTTCCGGCGGTCTGCAGGAAGTGCGCATGGCCGAAGAACGGGGATTACTGCTTGGCGTTGACGGCAACAGTACGTACTCCACACACCTTCAGTCCATCATCCCGCACATTCCCATCTCCATGATCCTTCTTGAGACCGATGCGCCGTTTCTGACGCCCGTCCCCCACCGCGGCACAAGAAACGAACCCAAGTACATTCCGCATATTGCCAAAATGATCGCCGGGCTTCAGAATGTAGATACGGCAGCGGTCGAGCGGCAAACCACCAAAAACGCCACGGAATTATTCCGGATATAGTATAATTACCTTGTTGTTATGCGCCAACTATTCACGCGCTACCCGAATAAAACGCGGCGTCTGCTGGAAATTCTCATACCGGGTCTTTCGTGGACGCTTATTACCATGCCCGTGTGGCTTTCGTTCTGGCACCCCGCGCTTGTTGCATATCTCGTTATCACCTTTGACGTCTACTGGTTCTATAAATCATTTACGCTTGCGCTGTTTGCCGTCCAGTCGTTTATTACGCTTAATGCGCACATAAAAATAGACTGGCGTGCCGCCGCACAAAATCTGGAACATTTCGGTGACGTCTATCACGTGATCGTCATTCCTGAATACCACGAGCCTGTCCATATTCTGCGGCGTACGCTTGATAATCTGACCAAACAGGATTTCCCGAAAGAACGCATAATTGTCGTTTTGGCAACGGAAGAAAAAGATCCCGACGCCAAAGCAACCGGGCAAATGCTCAAAGATGAGTTTGGTCATCACTTCGGGCATTTCTTGGTCACGCGACACGTACTCTCCGAAGGAGAAGTCGCAGGCAAAAGCAGTAACATGGCGTGGGCGGGCAAACAGGTTGTCCGCACGCTGAAAACCCGGCGCATTCCGCTTATGTACACGACGGTTACGTCCTGTGACGCGGATGCGCTTCTTCATCCCAAATATTTCTCGTATCTTACCTATGAATTTTTGCGCGACACCGACAGGCAGTATCATTTCTATCAGGGCGCAATTCTCTTTTACGCAAATATCTGGCGCGTGCCGCTGCCGAGCCGGGTTTTGAACACCGTCAACAGCATATTCAATCTGGCGCTCTTAAAACAGCCCAACCGGCTCATCAATTTTTCAACCTACTCGCTTCCGCTGACCACCGCAATACAGGCGGGATATTGGGCGGTAGACGTCATCCCCGAAGATTATCACCTGTTTTTTAAGGCATATTTTTCGCTCGGAGAACACGTCGCCTGCAAAAGCATATTTCTGCCGGTACTTCTGGACGCAGCGGAATCCCACGGGTTCTGGCGTACGATGGTCAACCAGTATGAACAATCGAAACGATGGGCGTGGGGCATATCCGACATTCCGTTTGTCGTGCGCGGCGCGATTCTGCACAGGGAAATTCCGCTTGCCGACCGGCTGCGCCGGCTTATCATGCTTTTGGAACAACACGTGTTCTGGTCGAGCAACTGGTTTATTCTCACGCTCGGCAGCCTGGTGCCGCCGATTGTTAATCCGGCGTTCGGACGAACCGTGCTGGGCCACAATTTGGCACAGCTCTCGTCGAGCATTCTCACGCTTGCGCTCATATTTCTGGTCGTTGTCATCATCGTCGACTGGCGCACCAAACCGCCGAGGCCAAAGGATTTCAAAACATGGAACCTACCCTTCCTCTACATCCAATGGCTGACATTGCCCATTGTGTCATTTTTTCTTGCGGCCATTCCCGGACTTGATGCGCATACGCGGCTTATATTAGGAAAACGATTAGAATACCGCGTGACGGAAAAGGTATAATACAACCATGTTCCAATGGATCCTCACCAACAGCCCGCTTCTCTACCTTACCCAAAGCCTATGGCGGGACGAAGTGTATTCCGTCCTCATGGCTGAGCGTTCAATTCCGTTTTTCGTAAAAAATCTCAGCTTCGAACCGCCGTTTTACTACATCCTCCTGCATTTCTGGATACGGATATTCGGCGAAAGCGAAATCGCCGGCCGCGCGTTATCGCTCGTAGGGTTTGCCGGGGCGGTTGCGATCATCGTTGTATGGGCGGAAACATTGTTCAACAAACACTGGCTCCGGTGGTGGCTGCCGCTTTTCTTTTTCCTTAATCCGATGCTTCTTTACTACGCAATGGAGCTGCGGACCTACGGCTGGTACATGTTTTTTGCAACGCTCTCGCTTTTCGCGTATGCACGGAAAAAATTCACTCTATGGACCGTTGCCACGATACTTGGATTTTATACGCATACGTTTTTCATCATCGTGCCGTTTTCCCAGGCCATTCATTATTTCATTTTTCAAAAACAGCGTGCTGCATTTCGGTATTTCCTTGCTGCAGGAATTGCCATAGCGCCGTGGCTTATTAAAATTGCACTCGAGGTCGGCAGGCTTCGGCAATCGTGGTATTTTCCCGTAGACCTCAATCTCGTAACGTCGGTGCTGGGCAATCTCTTCGTGGGGTATGAAGGAACGCCCGGGTATCTTTGGGGATTTACAAAATTGCTCTCGCTGGGCATCATCGCCGCAAGTCTTAAAGCGGGAAAAAAGGCTGGAGCGCTCCTGACGCTTCTGTACATACCGCTTGTCGTCGTTATCGCAATATCGTTTATAAAACCCCTGTACGTCAACCGGTACATGATCGCCGTAACGATCGCGCAGGTATTGGTCATTGCGCTCGCCATTTATGGCATACGGCCGGCGCGCGTACAGAAACTTGTCGCGGGGCTGGCCATTGCGTTCGTCATTGCGGTTAATATCTGGTATCCCGCGCGTCACGCCAAACCCGACATTAGGACCGCGATGCGCGACGTGTGGACGCTGGCGTCGCCAACCGATGTCGTCATTGCCGACAACCCGCTGGTTTTTTTTGAAACACTGTATTACAGCCCGGACCGAACGCGCGTATATCTTTACAATCCCGATGCCGCGGCGTTCCCGTGGTATGTCGGCGACAGCGTCGTGTCGAAAAAACAAATGGTCCGCGATTATCCGCCGTATCCCATCCGCGCATTCGTCGTCCGTCAGAACGGCACGTTTGATCTCGTGTACAGGACAACATTATGAACATCCGCTATGTCCGCACCGCATGGCAGGCAATGCAAAAAAACTGGTTTATCGGCCTCGTGCATAAATTTACCATTCTTATATTCGTTCTTTCCGTCGCGCTATTGGCATGGCGATGGTCGCGGCTCCCGCCCCTGGTTCCGCTGTGGTACTCACGGCCGTGGGGAACCGATCAGCTCGCAAACCCCTATTGGCTGCTTGTTCTTCCGGTCGGAAGCCTTATCGTATACGGCGTTAACGCCCTCGTGAGCGTCTACATAACGGGTGAATACCTCATTTTTACGCAGATATTGTTTCTCTCGTCACTCATCGTAAGCCTCCTGTCGGCATTTTCGCTTATCAAAATTCTTTTTCTCATAACCTAAGCGCTATATGATTCCTTTTCTTGTTGCCGCACTAACAACACTTGCCGTCACGCCGCTGGTCATTGCATTTGCACGCGCCTGCAAGCTGGTCGATAACCCGCGTACCCGTTACCATCCGGCTCATACCCACACCGGTATCATTCCGCGCGCCGGAGGGCTGGCGATTTTCGTGGGATTCCTGATAAGTACGGTCATTTTTCTGCCGCTGACGAAACTGTATACCGGGATTGTTCTGGCAAGCATTCTTCTGATTGTTGTCGGACTTATCGACGACCGGCAGGACGTGAACCCGTACGTCCGGCTCGGCACCAATGCCGTCGCCGCGCTTATCGTTGTAGCCGCCGGCGCGGGCATTCCGTATGTCACAAATCCCCTAACGAACGGCGTGATTCCGCTTGACACGTGGCGGATAAGTTTTTCTTTACTGGGCACGCATTCGATTCTCGTATGGGCAGACGTTCTCGCGTTTTTGTGGATCCTCTGGACGACGAACATCGTCGGCTGGTCCGCGGGGGTCGACGGACAAATGCCCGGGTTCGTCGCGATTGCCGCACTCACGATGGGAATTTTATCGTTCCGTTTCGCAATTGCGGATCCGTCGCAGGCGGCAGTGCCGGTGCTGGCATTCATCGTTGCGGGCGCATTTGCCGGATTTATCCCGTGGAACTTCTACCCGCAAAAAATCATGCCCGGCTACGGCGGAAAAACGCTTGCGGGATTTTTACTGGCAATTCTGGGCATTCTTTCATACGGAAAATTCGGAACGGCGCTGTTAGTCCTGGGAATTCCCATGACGGATGCTGCCTATACCCTTCTTCGAAGGATCGGCCGGAAAAAATCCCCGGTCAGCGCCGACCGCGGGCATCTGCATCATACACTCCTTGATTTGGGCTGGGGAAAACGCAGAGTTGCCTTGTTTTACTGGGGCGTCTCGGCTATACTGGGGGTGGCTGCACTCACCGTCACCAGTAAACAGAAATTGTTTACGCTCTTGGTCGTTGCCGTGAGTTTTGCCGCATTTGTTGTATGGGTACGATTCTTTACGGAATTCTCAAAACCGCAAGACCCCGACAATGGATAAAAAATCTTGCCTTGTTTACTACGATTGTTTTTACCGGACGGTTTTTTGAGGTACGGGCATTCCAGCAGTCATTTCTGGGGTTTATCGCATTTTGTCTCCTGTCCTCCTCTAATTACGTCTTCAATGACGTGATGGATGCGCCAAAAGACCGCAAACATCCGTTCAAAAAGTTCCGCCCGGTTGCCAGCGGAAAATTGCCCGTAAGGCTTGCGCTGTTTGTATCGCTCCTCTTTGGCGTTGTCGGGCTGCTGATCGCCCAGACGGTCGGCAAGCCGTTTTTCATCCTCGCCGCGATATTTCTTATCCTGCAATATTCATACACGCTGTTTCTTAAACACGTGAGCGTTATCGACATCCTTACTATTACGACGGCGTATCTGCTGCGCATCTACGGCGGCGAGGCGGCGACGAGCTATCATATCAGCGTGTGGCTGACGCTTGCTGCGGTGTCGCTGGCGCTATTTTTGGCAATCGGAAAACGCCGCGCGGAGCTGACGCTTATCCAGAAATACAAAGGCGTTGTCCCGCAGGATACGCGCGAATCGCTTACGCATTATTCGGAAAAACTCCTCGATACGTACACGGCGATGTTTGCCAACAGTACGTTCATCACGTATTCCTTCTATACGTTTCTTGAGCGGCCCGTTCTCCCCGGATTGTTTTTCCGCAATTATTACGACTTCTCGCTCGATATTTCCGGCAGAAAATGGCTCATGGTATCGATCCCGTTCGTTCTGTACGGCATCATGCGCTACATGCAGCTTATTTACGAAGGCAAGGGAGAATCACCGGAAAATATTCTGACCACCGATCCGCCGCTTCTTATTACCATGCTTCTGTGGCTCGCAACCATCTTCTCCGTGATCTACGGAATCGGAGGATAGTTATTCAGTTTTATCAACGTATTGTCCCGAGACCCATCCGGTATTTGTCCCGTCGT
>CAYWVJ010000011.1:0-1370 GCA_964461825.1 uncultured Gammaproteobacteria bacterium | reverse complement strand
TATTCAGTTTTATCAACGTATTGTCCCGAGACCCATCCGGTATTTGTCCCGTCGTATTTGATTGCGTACCATCCGTTTTGACTGTCTACGATGGAGAATTTATCGCCGGGATTTACGCGCGCGGCCTCCGTGGCGGTTGTTGACGGTTCCATCCGCACGCGTAAGAATCCGGTCGGCGTATCCTTAACCGTTACAAACGGTTTGGGCGGATCCGGAATTTTTGCAGAAGACGTGGCGACTTTCGGCGTCGGTGTTGCGGAGGGCGCTATCGTTCCCGTTGGGCTGGCAACCGGCTGCGCGCCTCCGGGTGAAAGCCCGAGCTTCATCGTAACGATGAGCCGGTAGCCGGCAGTCATCTTAACTTTGAGGGTTCTTGTTAAAAAGCCGGTATTGGTGACCGTGATCGTGTGGTCCCCGGGGGTAATGTCCGCAAGCGACACGGGCGTTACGCCGCGGGTAACATCGTCCACAAGAAGCGTAGCGCCGTCGGGATTGGTCGTTACGGAGAGTTCCGCATTTTTGCTGGATACTTTTTCAAGCCACAGCACGTCGACTGCCGAAGAAAGTTCCGACTGCGAAAGATCGGCGTTGACGTACGTAAGGACGTTCTGACCGACGATGATTTGCCCTTCCCAGGGCGCTAACTGCGTCGTTGCGGAATCGGGAATGAGCTTCATCGTATATTTGCCGGCCGTTACTTTGTCGGTAAACGGGCTTCTGCCGATATTTTTGTTGTCAAGAAAGATGGCCGCGGCAGGGTTTGCGTCGACGCGCAGTTCCCCCTGTTTTTGCCCGCGGTTCGTAAGCACTTTAACCAGCAGTGCGACGCCGATAACCAATCCGATGAGGAACAGCAGAAAAAGGAGTTTGCGCTTCATTTGCTTTTCGATCATAGCACACCGTAGCAATTCGCGGCAACTTATTTTATCCGCATTTCCATCCAGCGGAAACGGAAGCCTTCTTCAAATCCCAAAGCCTTGTAAAACTTCTGCGAACCCGGAAATTCCTCATTAACTACTAATCCTACGTAATCGGTGAATTTTCGCAGCCGTTTGACCGCTTCGACAATGAGAGCCCGGCCGACGCCTTTGCGGCGATATCCACGCTCAACGTACAATTCGGAACAGTACGCCCAGTCACGCATAAAGTGGATTGCACACATACCCACGGGGGTATTGCCGTCTTTGGCAACTAAAAGAATATCTTTCCCCGGTTTTTCAATCCATTCACGGAAAAATTTCTCGTCGTGCCCTTTATCTCTTTCACCGCCGAGCATCTCACGCTGCCGGCTCCACTCAATCATCGCGGGAATATCTTCAATTTTCGGATCGGAAACCGTGATATTCATAATGTTCGTGTGAACCAATCAA
>CAYWVJ010000010.1:0-19300 GCA_964461825.1 uncultured Gammaproteobacteria bacterium | reverse complement strand
TGACCTAGGAAAGAAGTGCGGTTGCCAGTTCTTTAGGCGTCCCCTTTAAGTCCTAAGGAGAAAGGAGTCCATATGGCAACCAATCTATTTGTAGGGAATCTTCCTTATCAAACAGACAGCGACAAGCTGGGGCAGTTATTTGCTCAAGCAGGTACGGTGGTTTCAGCCAAAGTGATCTCGGACAAATATTCCGGGAGATCTCGTGGTTTCGGTTTTGTCGAAATGGCAACCGATGAAGAAGCCAAAAAAGCCGTTGACATGTTCAACGGTAAAGATTACGAAGGCCGTGCTTTGGTCGTGAACGAGGCGAGACCTCGTGAGGAAAGACCGAGACAGTAAAAAACTGTATAAACACAAAAACCCGCTGATGAGGCGGGTTTTTGTTATAATGAACTCCTATGTTCCAAAGTCCTACATACGGTCAGCTTGAACTGGGCGCCGTGCGGGAGAAAATTCTCCAGTTTTTAGCCAAAGATCCGGACGGACAGTATCAACTCGTCGTCGGTACGGATTCACAGCCCCACAACGGGTCCGGGGTTGATTTTGTTACCGCGATCGTCGTCCACCGCGTGGGTACCGGCGGCATCTATTTCTGGAAACGGACAGTGAACAAAAAACATTATTTTCTGCGCGAGCGCATGTACGCGGAAGCGACCATGTCCATGGAAATGGCAGAGACGGTACTGACGCTTTTACACCGCGACGGCGTTACCAAATACGACGTTGAAATCCATGTGGATGTGGGAAATATAGGGGAAACGCGCGCCATGATATCCGAGATCGTCGGAATGATCAGGGGTTCGGGATACCGCGTCAAGACAAAACCGGAAAGTTATGCCGCAAGCAAAGTTGCCGATAGATACACATAAATTGTATACTACCCTATAAAAGGAGTTTTTTTATGAACAATAAACTTTTTATCGCATTGGTTGTTGTCGCAGCAGGCGCGCTTGCCGGGTGGTATGTGCTGAAAGGGAAAACGCCCGCGCCAACGTCCCAGCGGGAAGCCCAGGCAACGCCCACGCCGTCGGGATCCAATCTCGGAGCACCGGACGCCGTAACCGGAAACGGCGCACGCGAGTCGGAAAAAGGCGGCGGCGCTGCGCGTTCAGTCGTAACCTACACGGATAACGGTTTTGCACCCAATGCCGTAACGGTGAAAGCGGGAGCAATCGTAACGTTTGTCAATGAATCGAGCGGGTACATGTGGGTAGCATCGGTACCGCACCCGGTCCATACCAATTTGCCGGGATTTGATGAACTGACGGGGGTTGCGAAAGGCGGAACGTACGAATATACATTTACCAAAGCCGGCACGTGGAAATATCACAACCACGTGGCGCCGGTCAAAACCGGATCGGTTATCGTGACCCCGTAGGAGCCGGCGACGGCGTGACGCTTGGCGTGGGGATCGGCGAACAGGATCCGGTCGCAGGTTCTGTTCCCTTCACAAAATACTCGACTCTTCCGAAGTAACACGGGACGGCAATAACCGTGTCAGGCTTATCCGGTACTTCATCAGGTTTGTTTTTTAAGAGTTCGCGCATGATGCTGTTCCAGATGGGCGCGGCGCCGGTAACGCCCGAGGTAAGCGTTGGATCCATCGGTTGGTTGTTGTTGTTTCCCACCCAGACTGCCGCAACAAGCGACGGCGTATAGCCGATGGTCCAGTTATCGCGTTTGCTGTCCGTCGTGCCGGTTTTAACAGACACGGTGTATCCGGGGATAACGAGACTTGATGCGGGGCCAAACGCAGCGATGCGCGCGGTATTGTCGCTTAGGATGTTGCTTATAATCCACGCGACGTCGGGTTTGACCGCGGGCGTTCCTTCTTTGGGAGCATTTTTCTGTAAGATTTTACCGGTATAGTCTGAGACGGTGAGGATCGGCATGAGTTCTGCACGTTTCCCTCCGTTGGCGAGCGTTCCGTACACCCGTGCTAAATCAAGCATCGTGACGTCACCGCCGCCAAGCGTCAGGGATAACCCAAAGCGTGACGGATCAGTCCACGACTGAACCCCCATCGCAAGACCTTTGGAAACCATGGCAGGAACGCCGATTTTGGCGAGCGTTTTAACCGCCGGAACGTTGTAGGAATTTGCCAGCGCGTAGCGAAGCGGTACGAGTCCGTGGTATTTTCCGTCATAATTTTCCGGCTTGTACGCAGGATTTCCGGGGTTTTGGAAAACTACGGGCGAATCATCGAGAATGGTGGCGGCGGTAAATCCCGACTCGAGCGCTGCGGCATAATTGACCACCTTTATCGACGAACCCGGCTGCCGAAGCGCTGTGGTCACGTTGACGTTTCCGTCGCGGGCAGTATCGAAATAATCGCGCGAGCCCACCATCGCGAGGATTTCGCCGGTCTTCGGATTGGTAACGAGCGCGGCTCCGTTGCCCACGCGAAGGCCCGCAAGCGCATCGATCTCGCGTTTGACGACAGCCTCTACTTTTTGCTGCACGGAAAGGTCAAGCGACGTCGTGATGCGCAGACCGCCCTGCTCGACGAGCCGCGGGCCGTATTCTTTTTCCAGCAAATCCTTCACGTACATGACGAAATGCGGCGCGTAAATCGGCACCCGGGGAGCCGCCAGCTTAATGGGGGCGGCAAGCGCCGATTCCTCTTCCTGACGGGTTATGTAGCCTTCTTCCCGCATGCGTCGTAAGACCTCTTTCTGCCGTTCAAACGTGCGCTCCGGGTGTGCGCCGAACGGCGAATAGTCACTCGGCGCCGCCGGCAGCCCCGCGAGCATCGCCGCCTCGGCAAGATTCACGTCTTTGATTGATTTGCCGAAATACGTTTGCGCGGCCGCCTCGATGCCCCACGCCGTGCCGCCGTACGGAACCTGATTCAGGTACATTTCCAGAATCTGATTTTTGCCGTACAGACGTTCAGCCCAGAAAGCCAGAATAATTTCTTTCACTTTCCGGGTAACGGTAACTTCCGGCGTCAGAAGCGCGGATTTGATAAGCTGCTGCGTAATCGTTGATCCGCCCTGCACGCGGCGGTTAATAAACGTCTCTTTCATCGCGCGCACGATACCAACGACGGAAAAACCCGGATGCCGGTAAAAATCTTTGTCTTCAACGGCGATCGTTGCTTCCTGCACGGTTTTCGGGATGTTGGTAAGCGGGATGGGCGTACGGTTTTGATCGGCGTAGATTTCGTACAGGAGCGTGCCGTTTCTGTCAAATATTTTCGTCGTCACGGCAATGTCGCGCTGCGAAAGCAGTTTTGGGTTCGGCAACGAGGCAAGCCATACGTACGTGTTATACGGGAGGATAAAAAAAAGAATCGTAATGCATACGCCGGCGATGAAGGATTTTATTTGTTCGGTTTTGACCGGTGCAATCTGGATAACCGTCGGCCGCAGCGGCAGCGGTATGGTTTTGCGGCGAAGACGGATGCGGATTTTCGGCAAACGGAACGGCGGGATGGTTACGGTAAAAAGTTTTGCTGAAAGAATTCCCAAAAGAAGCTTAAAAAAAAGCCGGAACGGGTACCGGACGGCGTCACCGATTGCAATGAGCGCGCGCAGCAGCATGTGTACGATAAAAATTGGATCGTTACGCCGCGCCATAGTGCGAAAGTTATAGCACAAATAGCTATAATAGAACAAGAAGCAGTTCCGCGGGCGTTACTATCTTAATTTTTTTTATTTTCTCTTTTAAGACTTTAAGACCAGCAGATGCTTTTTATCAAGCGTTACAAGATAGTCTGTCGCACCTTCTTCTGCAGAGGCTAATACGTGCGCGTCTCCTTCATCGATGACGATATGCAAGTATTTTTGAACACTCTTCTTGTGCGGCGCACGAAGAATTTCTGAAAAGGTGATATCACAAAATTCTACCATCTCTTTTTGCGTGCGATTAAGTTTGCCTGCATGTTTGAGGGTTTCACTAAGTATTATCTCGCTTATAACCCCTTGTATTTTTCTGCGTTTAGCAAACGAAAGAAGTTTAGCTGATCCCCCTGACGGAGAATTAATACCGGCTAAAATTACTGAAGCATTAAACAGAACCTTTTTCATCCAGTTCGAAAAACTCTTGTAATTCTCGGTCGGAATAGCTTCGGACGGGGTACGGTAATGTAGTGATAGGTTCTATAATAAGTCGTCTCCCGATGCGTGCGATTTTAGCGATCCCATTCTTCTCGAATAACCCTTCGCGCAGTTTTTTCGGCACGGTAAATACACCGCGGGGCTGGATTTTGATGATGTCTTCATACGCTACTGTTTGCATATTTTCAATATTACTGTAATTCCGTAAATCTGCCAAGCTCTAACGTAAGAGAGTACGACCGAAACGCTATTTTATAAAAACGGGCTTTACGCCGGTCAGGCGCTGGCAGTCGAGACACCAGACGGAAATACGGTCGCGGACAATCTGCCGCTCCTGCACCTCCACGTTT
Source organism: uncultured Gammaproteobacteria bacterium (assembly GCA_964461825.1). Lineage (GTDB taxonomy): Bacteria > Patescibacteriota > Microgenomatia > UBA10105 > UBA927 > XYB1-FULL-47-11. The sequence continues at coordinate 14,889 of CAYWVJ010000010.1, read as the reverse complement.
GCTCCGGGCTTGTTTGGTTCGACGATATCTCCTGTGTCTTTATCAATAATGACGGATTGTTTGAGATTTTCGCGTTCGGTCGGCACGGTGCCTTTGATGAAATATTCAAACCGCGTCGCACACCCGGGATTACCAAGATCCGGGTTGGGAGGCAACAGTCCGGTTATCTGACACACCTGCGCGCCAACCACGCCGTCCGGTTGTTTGGGCCAGATGTCCGGCAGCCCCCGAAGCGCGCGCACCATGAGTTTGTTCCAGATGGGCGCGGCACCGGTTATACCGGACACAAGGTACGGATTCATCGGGGAGTTGTCGTTGTTGCCAACCCACGTTGCGACAAGTACCAGCGGGGTAAACCCGATCGTCCAGTTATCCCGAAGATCGTTGGTCGTACCGGTTTTGACTGATACGGCGCGGCCGGGAATGTAGAGCGCTGAGGCTGGCCCGAATTCATCCTGCCGCGCGTTGTTATCCAGAAGAATGTGTGAGATTAAAAACGACGTTTCCGGCGACAGTACGCGTTTTCCATTTATGAGAATTTGCGATGGGATCTGTTTTCCGAGATTGGGATCCTTGTATTCTTCCAGAATTTTCCCGTTTTTATCCGTTACTTTCAGGATCGCGACGAGGTCGCGGCGCACGCCGCCGTTGGCAAAAACGCTAAACGCCGTTGCCATATCCGTCATGCGCACTTCGCCGCCGCCCAGCGTGAGGGACAACCCGTATTGTGAGGGATCCGTGATGGTGGTAAGGCCGAACGCGCTTGCCGACGCCACCATGTCCTGAACGGTATTAAGGTACAGCATTTTCACCGCGGGAATGTTATATGAATTGCCAAGCGCCATCCGCAGCTGGACCGGGCCGCGGAATTTTCCGTCGTAATTGACCGGGCAGTACGCAGGCTGGCCGATGCTATTCCCAAAACACGTCGGCTCATCGATAAACATCGTCGCGGGCGTGACGATGCGTTTTTCAAGGCCGATTGCGTAATTAATGGGTTTTATTGACGAACCAGGCTGCCGCAGCGCCGTCGTGACGTTGAAATTGCCGGAAGGCGACGCGAAATAATCCACAGACCCCACCATCGCAAGGATTTCACCCGTTGCCGGGCGGGTAATAAGCGCCGCGCCGTTAGTTACCTGATATCCTTTGAGGCGCGAAACTTCCGCCGATACCGTGGCCTGTGCGTATTCCTGTAAATCCAGATCCAGCGTCGTCGTAACCTTGAGTCCGCCTTTTTCAACGGCTGCCTGCCCGTACTTGTTGACGAGCTGCTCTTTCACGTACATGACGAAATGCGGCGCTTTGATGCCGGTTTCCTGTTGATAGGTGAGCGGTTCGGCATCGGCCGCGTCCGCCTGTTTTTTGGTAATATAACGGTCTTCGACCATGCGCTGGAGGACTTCGCGCTGCCGGGTTTTCGCAAGCTCGGGGTGCGCGCCAAGCGGCGAATAGCGCGTCGGGGCCTGCGGCAGACCCGCAAGAAGCGCTGCCTGCGCCAGCGTCAGTTCGTTTACTTTCTTACCGAAATAGCGCTCCGATGCGGATTCGATGCCCCACGCCGTGCCGCCGTACGGAACCTGATTTAAGTACAGCTCGAGAATTTTATCTTTGGGATACAGAACTTCCACCCAGACTGCCAGAATAATTTCCTTAATTTTTCTCGTAACCGAACGCTGGGGGGTAAGAAGCGCAGATTTGACGAGCTGCTGGGTAATCGTCGACCCTCCCTGCAACTGCCGTCTGGTGACGGTAGCAACGAGTGCACGCATCATGCCGCCGATGAGATTAATGCCGCGGTGTTTGTAGAATTCCTTGTCTTCTATGGCAATCGTCGCCTGCTGCAGGTATTTCGGGATTTGGGAAAGCGGCACCGGCGTGCGGTTCTGGTCGGCAAAAATGTCGAAGAGTAATTTGCCGTTCCTGTCGTACACTTTTGTTGCACTCGCCATGGTGTACTGGCCCAGTCTTGTCGGCGACGGCAGATCTTTAAAAATCAGAAGATACGACGTCAGGATGAGCGTGATCGGCAGGAGCCAGAAAAAATAGTACTTCCACGTCATGATGACTATTATATAATACTAGATGAAGGAGGATTTCATTTATGTTTACCGTACCCGATTTACCGTATGCGTATACTGCACTGGAGCCGTACATCGACGAACGGACCATGCAGATTCACCATGACAAGCACCACGCGGCCTACGTCAAAAATCTCAATGACGCGCTTGCCGGTCACGAGGACTGGATGGCGATGAGTGTGGAGGATATTCTTGAAAACCTTCCGAAACTGCCCGCCGAGGTACAGACGAAGGTGCGAAACAACGCAGGCGGGCACGCAAACCATTCGTTATTTTGGACGATCATGAGTCCTAATCCCACGGGAGCCCTTCGACAAACTCAGGGCGATTTAGGTAAAGCTATCGATGGAACATTCAGTAGTTTCGAAAAGTTCAAAGAACTATTCAGCGCAGCAGCCTTAAATCGGTTCGGGAGCGGGTGGGCGTGGCTCGTCGCCGAAAACGGAAAACTATCGATCAGTGATACGCCGAATCAGGACAGCCCGGTATCCGGCGGGCAGACGCCGATACTCGGATTGGACGTGTGGGAACATGCGTATTATCTCAAATATCAGAACGTGCGCGCCGATTACATAAAAGCGTGGTGGAACGTCGTCAACTGGCCGGAAGTAAACCGAAGATTCGATGAGACGCGATGATTTTTTCGTCAAACCGCCGCAGAAACCGGTTGAAACCATCCTTTTTGCAGGACGCGGATTTGCGCATATTGAGGATGAATGTTTTGTGATTGCCGACGGCGTAGCGAGCCTTCCGCATGCGCAAGAAGCAGGAGAGCTTGCGCGCGATACTGCACTATGGGCGTACAAAGTGGTGCGGCAGCGGCCGTTTTACTGGGACGAAAAACTTGAATTCCTCAAACGCATTTTCCGCACGACCAACCTTACCCTGTGGCAGAAGCGCCGCGACCCGGGCTACGCGGACGGGCTGGCTGCATCGCTCGTCGTTCTTCTGACCGAGCCGAAATATTTTTGGGTGGGATCCGCCGGCAGCTGCAACGCATTTCTGTTTCGCGACGGACTTATCGACGTATTGCTGCCGCGGGACGTTGAAGGAAACATGATACTTACCAGCGCAGCGGGTTTTTCGCGCAAACAACTTATTCCGCACCGCACATCGGAGCGGCTGCTTCCCAATGACGTACTTATTCTGGCAAACGACAGTCTTATTGATTTTGTCAAAGAAGACGAATTTCGGTCTGCCGTGGAAGCCACCGATACGACGAAGCAGAGCATTGAACGGGCGGCCGATGTGCTCGTTGACACCGCACAAAAGAACGGCAGTAAGACGCCGATTTTTCTGTGTTTGGTGAAAACGGTAACAGTGCATTATACTTAAAGCGTATGCCTGCCGAATTTTTTGCGCCGATTGCCGATGCAACCACCCCGCCGACGTACGCATACTTTAACGGTTCGTCGTGGGTGAAGGGAAAAACGACGGTTGACATACACTCTCCGATTGACGGCAGCGTGGTTGGCGCTGTTTCCGTTCCGTCACGCGAAGACGTTGATGCGATGCTTAGGGAGTGCAGCGTTGCGCAGCCTTCGTGGGAGGCAACACCCCTTAACACGCGGGTGAAACTCATGCATCTGGTCGCCGACTGGATTCGGCATTTCGAAGCGGAACTGACGGCGCTTCTGGTACGCGAAATCGGAAAAACGACCGCGGAAGCAAAAAGCGAAATCGTGCGCACCGCCGACCTTACCGACTATTTTGCCGACGAGGTGCAGTCGATCCGCGGGTATTCGCTCGACAGCGATAATTTTCCCGGGTACGACAAAGGGCGAATCGCCATGATTGAACGTGCGGCCCACGGCACGGTTTTATCTATCGCGCCGTTCAATTATCCGGTGAATCTGGCCGCCAGCAAAATCGTGCCGGCGCTCCTTATGGGCAACACCGTGGTTTTCAAGCCGCCGACGCAGGGGGCGCTGTCGGGACTGTACCTTGCGCGGATTTTTGAAAAAGCAGGCCTGCCGAAAAACGTATTTGCCGTGATACCGGGCAAAGGGAGTGATATCGGCGAATATCTGGTGTCGCATAAAAGTATCGCGATGGTCGCGTTTACCGGCAGTTCCGATACCGGCGTTGCGATTGCCGGAAAAGCAGGCATGAAACCGCTTTTATTTGAGTGCGGCGGCAACAATCCTGCGATTGTATTTCCCGATGCGGACCGCGCGCTTACCGCGAGGGAAATCATTAAAGGCGGATTTTCGTACGCAGGCCAGCGCTGTACCGCGATTAAATACGTTTTGGCAACGCAGGGCGTGCTGGACTGGCTCGTGCCGGTCGTACTTTCCGCAATGAAGGAACTCGTAAAAGCCGGAGACCCCAGAAGTCCGGAAACGAAGCTCGTGGGCCCCGTCATTTCCGCGGCCGCAGCGGAAACGTTTCAGGGGTGGATTGACGAGTCTGTTGCGCGCGGTGCAACAATCGCGGCCGGCGGCAAACACGACAACGCGTACATGGAGCCGACGATTTTGACAAACGTTACCAGCGATATGCCCGTGATTACGAACGAAGTATTCGGACCCCTTGTGTCATTTGTTGCCGTCGCGGGCATGGATGAGGCTGCAGCAATCGTCAACAAAACGCGGTTCGGGTTGCAGGCGTCGGTATTTACGAATGATGAAGGAACCGGGATCGTTTTTGCAAAGTCTTTAAACGTCGGGACCGTGCAGGTCAACGGTTCTCCCCAGCGCGGCCCGGATCACTTCCCGTTTTTGGGCGTCAAACACTCGGGTCTGGGCGTGCAGGGTGTCCGCTATTCGCTCGAAGCAATGAGCAGACTGAAACCGGTAGTTTTAAATAAACCCGCTTAGCGTTTTAGATGGTGCCGCCGGACGAAGGCGATCTGGTCGTCGGTAAAATCGAGTTTTTCCAGGAATTGTTGAATCTGCGCTTTAGATTTTCCCTGAGTCTCCATGTGTTTAATGATGAGCAATATCATTTCCGTCGGCTCATACGGGAACAGTATCCATTTTGCCGTTTGTTGCGCAAAATAGTCCGGCCGGAAACCGGCGTGCGGTTTGTAAAACATCGTGACGGTAGTAACCGACGCGGCTCCGGCGCGCCGCAGGTAGGAAACAGCACGTCGCAATGTTTTTCCCGAGTCCGCAACGTCATCAACAAGAAGAATGTTTTTCTTTTTTATCGGGTTCTGGAGTTTGGCGGTAAGTTTCACCTCGCCGCTTGTTTGGATATCCGTGTAGCTCTGGATGGTAATCGTTGCAATCGGAATACGCAAAAAATCCGTAAGGAGGTGCCCGAGCGTCAGCCCTCCGCGGGAAATCGCAACGATCTGGTCGCATGATTCCTTTTGGTCGAGGATGGCCGCCGCGAGCTTTTGTGCGTTGGCGTGATACGTTTTCCAGGAGATCGGAAGATATTGGATTTCCATGTTTTAGTATATAATATCTCCATGGATAGGGTCAAATCCCTCAAATACGCGAGCGTTGCCATCTCCGGCAGACCCGGAGCAGGACGGTCCACGATTCTTAAAAATCTCCGGCCGTATCTGGAACCGCTCGGTTTTGCATTTTTTTCCGGCGGGGATTGGGCGCGGCAGTTTGCGATTGAGTCCGGCAAACACGACCCCAATGATCCGAAACATCACCTTGCGACCGATTACGGCGATGACATTGATTACCAGATTGATGAGGCGCTCAGGAAAAAAATCTCGGATCCGGCGGTTCACATGGCGGTGGAATCCTGGATTGCCGGCTGGAATGCGCGCGGTTTTACGCACGTACTGAAAGTGCTGCTCATGTGTGACGATTCGCTTCGGATTGACCGGATCGTCAACCGCGACAACGTGACCGTTGAGGAAGCAAAACAGCATTTATTTACGCGTGAAGAGACAAACTTAGGGAAATGGAAACGGCTGTACGGCGTTACGGACTTCTGGGATCCCAAATATTACGACCTCGTCATCAATACCTATTCACACGGTCCCACCGAAACCCTCAATCTCGTGCTCCAGGCGCTGGGGTACTACAGCGCGAACGGTCAAAGACCAAATTCGGCAGGTTGATAACGTAATACATTTGTAATACACAAAATGAAAAAGAATACAAAATCAAAAATTCCAAAATTTAAATCCATCGAAGAAGAAGCAGAATTTTGGGATACACATAGCGTAACCGATTTTGAGGATGAGACCGAGGACGTGGATATTGTCGTGGAACTTGAAAAACCGCGAACCGATACGCTGGTTATCCGTGTACAGAAGAACATAAAGGATAAAATGGAAAAGGTTGCAAAGAAAAAAGGGATTAACGTGTCGACGTTAGTGCGGATTTGGCTGTCACAAAAACTCTCCGGTGCATGAGAAAAAGATACAGCGTATAACCTACCACTGCCGCGGCGTTCATCGACCGGGTAACCCCGAACATGCTTTCGACAATTCCTCCCGTTGCCGATGATGCCGCCGGTAAAAATCCGAGCGTCAACATCGGAAAAGAGGTGACCGGGGAAAATTCAAGCAGATCTCCGATGCCTCGTGCCAGCAGTCCCGCGGCAAATACGATAAGCAGATAACTGGTTGTACGGAAGGCCCAATAGACCGGCAGCCTGATGCTTGCGGAAAAAAACAGCAGACTGACAAGGAGCCCCCCGATCACCCCGCCCGCAAAACCAAGAAGAATTGCCGCGGGGTTACTCGTCACGTACATGGCGGAAAGAAAAAGGGCGATTTCCGTTCCTTCACGAAGTACCGCCGTAAAGGTGAGAAAAAATATCCCCCGGTTTTCACTTGCCGCAATGGTCTCCTTCATTTTTTCCAGCATGTGCATTTTCTTCCGCGCAAAATGCTTGTGAAGGACGAATACCGCCCACGTTACGAAAAACGAGGACGCGACAAGCAGCGTTCCTTCGATGAGCGGCTCGGCATTGCCGTCGTACAGTTTTTGGATTTGTACCCCCAGGAGCGACCCGCCGAAAACAAAAAGAAAGCTGGTGATAAACGCGGTAACGGCCGCAACCCAAACAATTTTCACGCTTTCGCGCTGATGCAGTTTTATGAGGATGCCCAGCATCGTCGCGACAATGAGTGACGCTTCGATGACTTCGCGCAGTGTGATAAGCAGCGCAGCAATCACAATGGTGATAGTATAAAATGAGCGGGTAACGACAGTCAATAATTTGTATGATATCGAACAAGAAATATTTTGGGTTTCCGTCCAACGTACTGTTCCTTTCACTCGTGTCGTTCTTCAACGATATCGGGGGGGAAACAATCAAACGCGCCATTCCGTTGTATCTAGTTAATACCTTAGGCGTGTCCAAAACGGTTGTCGGACTGGTGGAGGGGATTGCCGACGCGACGCCGCAACTGCTGCAGACGCCGGCCGGGTACCTTTCCGATGCATTCCACAAACGGAAACCGATTATTCTTGCGGGTCAGGCATTGCGTACGACCATGGTGTTTCTGTTTTTCGTGACAAGCTGGCCGCAGGTGCTTATGCTCCGGTTTCTTGACAGAAGCGGCAAAGGATTAAACGGCGCGCCGCGCGATGCGCTGGTTGCGGCATCAAGCGAACCGGGTCGGACCGGAGCGTCGTTCGGGTTAAACCGCGCGATGGACAATGCAGGCGCAGTGGTGGGGATGCTCCTGGCCGCCGGGATTGTCGCATCGGTCGCAGCCGGCACCATAATCATGACGCAGGCGGTATTCCGCCGGATCGTACTTCTTGCCGTGGTGCCGCTTGCCGTATCGCTGGGAATTATCGCGATGCTTGTCCGGGACGTTGCCGCTGGCAAAAAGCAACCTGCCGTCAGATTCCATAACGCGCTGGGCAGCAAATTCTACCTGTTTCTTTTGTTCTCGTTCGTGTTCGCGCTCGGGAATTCTTCCGATGCATTTCTGGTACTTCGGACGCAGGCAGCGGGCGTGCCGCTTGCAGGCATTTTTTTGACGCTTGCCGGGTACAGTCTGGTTGCGTCAGTTTCGGGATATTTCCTAAGTTCCCTTTCCGACCGCATCGGAAGAAAGCGCCTGCTTATCACGGGGTTTGTGGTGTATGCACTGATCTACGTTTTATTTGCGCGCGCGGCATCGGGAGCGGCGCTCATAGCATTGTTTCTGTTGTACGGGCTGTATTACGGATTTACCGAGGGTTCGGCGCGGGCGTACATTTCGGATATTGTGGACGAGCGGCATAAGGGTACGGCGTACGGCATTTTCAATGCGGTCGTCGGCTTTACGCTTCTGCCGGCGTCGCTTCTGGGCGGTTATCTGTGGCAAACAACCGGCCCTTCCGCGACGTTTTATTTCGGGAGCGCGATGGCAGCCGTTGCTGCACTCGGGCTTCTCTTTTCCGTATGATTCCGGCAATCGCGCGCATCAGGGATCTTTGGGAAAAATATCGCCTGCCCGAACAAAAGCGGATACATCTGACTGCCGTGGCAAAGCTGGCGATGATATTTGCCGACAAAATTCCGGTTAATAAGAAACTTTTGTTTGCAGCGGCACTTTTGCATGACGTCGATAAAGCCGTCGGAGGGCGGCACCCGGAAACGGCCGTTGCCATATTACGTCAGGAAGGCATGGATGAAGTTGCCGATGTCGTGGCAACACACTCCCTGCATAGCATTCTCGGTGCGCGTCCGCCAAAAACCCGGGAACAGAAACTCTTATTTCTTGCCGACAAGATGGTCAAGTATGATATAGTCGGCGTGGACAAACGGTTTGCACTCTGGCGTGCGGAAAATTTGCCGCCGGACGCGCAGAAAATTTTAGATCAAAGCTATCCGAAAGTGAAAGCGCTCGAACAGGAAGTGTTCAACCTTGCGAAGTTGCGGCTTCGTGATATACTCTCGGTAGCATGAGAAAACTATTGCTTCTTTTCCTGTTTTTTGTACCCACGATGGTTTTTGCCGTGACGGCAACAACGTCAAAAGTTTCCTACGAGTTACCGTATCCGGGACTTTTGCCCGACAGCCCGCTGTATTTCGTAAAACAGGTACGCGACTGGGTCATGGATAAACTCGTTACCGATCCGGTGAAGAAAGCGGAATTCTATATCCGTCAGGGAGACAAACGTCTGAACATGGGCGTGTTTCTGGCACAAAAAGGGAAGGCGGCGCTTGCAGAAAGTACGATTTCCAAAGGAGAAAAATACATGAACAATGCCGTGCAGGTTCTCCTTTGGGTAAAATCGCAGGGCAGGGAAATTCCGGGTCCGCTTCTCGACATACTTACGCGATCCCTTGCCAAGCACGCCGAAGTGCTGGAGGAGCAAATACAGAGCACCACGGACGCAGCAATCAAAGGCGGACTTACCGCTTCGCTCACTTTAGTTACTCAGCTCCAAAACGATCTTGCGAAATTGACGCAGTAACGCCTGTTTTTCACCGTACTTTTTCCTCAAAGGTTACCGCCAGCTTCGGAAAAAATACCTGTACATTTTTGATATAGAAATTGCCAGTTGACTGCGTGTATTTAGTGTCTTACGCTGAACCTCAGCACCATACATAGCGTTTAAGATTTCATTCGTGAAAAGAGTCCGAGGCAAAAACTGATCCCTTGTAAAGAATAAAAAAGAGTATATATTGGGAATTCCGATGAAGTGTCCATACTGCGGGTTTGACAACACTGAAGTCATTGAGACGCGGGACAGCGAAGATTTATCGGTGACCAGACGAAGGCGGACATGCGCAAAGTGCGAGAAACGGTTTACGACGTACGAGCGGGTTGAGACGGTGCCGCTTACCGTCATCAAGAAAGATGAGCGCCGGGAATCATTTGACCGCGATAAATTAAAAAGAGGCATCGTGCGGGCAAGCGGAAAAACGACACTGAAAGCCGGGGACGTTGACCGGATTGTCGACGAGGTAGAACGGGAACTCATAGGCGGAGAGTCGACGGAGGTGCCCAGTAAACGCATCGGCGAACTCGTCGCCAGACGGCTCAAAAAACTGGATAAGCTTGCCTATATCCGTTTTGCGAGCGTGTTCCGGCAGTTTGTCGACATAGAGGATTTTGAAAAGGAGATAAAGAAACTGCTATAGAAGATCAAAAAAAATTATGGAACTGACAGGCATAAGAAAAACGGTATTTTTGGACAGGTACGCGCTGAAGGACGAAAAAGGCGCAGCGGTGGAAGTTGCTCCCGAACAGATGTGGAAGAGAGTCGCCAAAGCGATCGCGGCGGTAGAGCCGAAAAGTCAGCGCGCACTCTGGGAAGAAAAGTTTTACGGCGCAATGCAGAATTTTACGTTTGTCCCGGGCGGCAGAATTCTTTCGGGTGCAGGCACGGGATATAACGTGACGTTTTATAATTGTTTCGTCATTCCGTCTCCGCACGATTCCCGCGGCGGGATATTACAGACGCTGTCGCAGATGGTGGAAATTATGTCCCGCGGCGGGGGCGTGGGCATTAATCTGTCAAGTCTGCGGCCGCGCGGAACACGCGTCACGAAAGTCAACGGTTTTTCCTCCGGTCCGTGCAACTGGGCGGAACTTTTCTCCGTTGCGACCAAGGATATCATCCAGCAGGGCGGCAGCCGCCGCGGTGCGCTCATGCTCATGCTGTGGGACTGGCACCCGGACGTGGAAGAATTCATAACGGTGAAGCAGGATCTTCACCGCATCAACGGCGCGAACCTTTCGGTATGCGTGTCGGATGCGTTCATGGAAGCGGTGAAACAGGATGCGGACTGGAATTTGGTTTTTCCCGACAAATCCGATCCGGAGTATGACACAAAATGGGACGGGTATCTTCCCAACTGGCTCGCGATGGGTAAAAAGGTCATTGTCCACAAGACGGTCAAGGCGCGGGCACTCTGGGATCTCATTGCGCAGGCGGCGTGGAAATCCGCCGAACCCGGCGTCGTCTTCATGGAGCGGTACAATAAGTGGTTTAACAATGCATATTTCGAATACGTCAACTGCGTTAATCCCTGCGTTACAAAAGACACACTCGTGTCGACCACCAACGGGCTTCGGACTATCGGCGATCTGTATGCAGAGGGAAAGCCGTTCACCGTACTGGTTGACGGAAAACCTTATTTGTCGTCCGCAGTCTTTAAAACAGGAACGAAGAACGTATACCGGTTAAAAACGCGTGAGGGATACGAACTGCGTCTTACCGCTGATCATAAAGTGTACACAACGAAAGGAAAACTGGAAGCGCAGCGATTAAAACCAGGCGATTCGCTGCTTCTTGGCAACGGAGGTGCATTCGGCATTCACGGATCGGTACAGGAAGGTCAGGTTTTGGGATGGCTCGTCGGCGATGGCAGCATGAAGGAAGATGTCGCCACGCTTTTCTTTTACCGGAAAGAGAAGGAAGAGCTTGCTCCTCGGTTTGCAGCGATGGTATCGGTGATGGTTGACGGGGAACAGATAGTACACCGGTCATATCCTGTTGCCGCACAGTACGTTGACAAAGAAGATAAAGCGGTTGTTGAGTCAGTCCGTTTGTGGCGGATGGCGAAACGCTACGGGTTATCGCATGAAAATAAATATGTCGTGCCGCAGGCGGTACGTACCGGATCCGAAGCAATGCAGCGGGGATTTTTGCAGGGATTGTTTTCCAGCGACGGGCATGTTGCCGGGACACCGCAAAAAGGAGTGAGCGTTCGGTTAACATCCGTAAGTAAAAAATTATTACTTGATGTCCAGCGGCTGCTTCTCAATTTTGGCATCGTCAGCAGATTGTACGAAAATCGCCGCAATCGGGGCGCGAGAATGATGCCAGACGGCCGCGGAGGCAAGAAAGAATACATCTGCCAGGCATACCACGACCTTGTTATTTCCAAAACGGATTTGCACGGATTTTCGTCGCTCATTGGTTTTTTGCAGGAGGAAAAGCAGGAAAAACTCCGGTCGCTTTTATCCATGTACGTTCGGGGGCCGTACCGGAAATCGTTTACTGCAACGTTTGACCGTTTAGAGGAAGATGGTGTAGAGGATGTTTTTGACATAACGGTAGCCGGCGTTCATCGGTTTGTCGCAAACGGCATGCTTATTTCAAATTGCGGCGAAGAGGGATTACCGAATTGGGGCGTTTGTAATCTGTGTTCGATAAATCTTGCAGCGCTGGTCAACGACGCCGGCGAGATGGATTTTGCGCGCCTGGCGGATATAGCCAAAGTCGGCGTGCGTTTTCAGGATGACGTCATTGATGCGGATTTCTACGTGTTTCCCGAAATTAAAAACGTGCAGCAGCGGGGCGAACGCCGCATCGGGCTTGGGACCATGGGGTTGGGCGATGCGCTTATTAGAATGAAACTCAAATACGGCACCCCGGAAAGTCTTGCGGTCATTGATAAAATTTACAAGACGATCCGCGACGCGGCGTATGAGGCGTCGGTTGACATCGCGCGCGAAAAAGGACCGTTCCCGAAAATTGATAAGAAGAAGCACGTCGAAACCTATTTCATCCGCCAGCTTCCCGATGCCATAAAACGGAAAATGAAAACGTACGGCGTGCGCAATTCGGTGATCCTGCAGCAGGCGCCGACGGGCAGTACATCACTCATGGCGGGGGTAAGTAGCGGCATTGAGCCGGTATATGAATTTGAGTTTATCCGCCGCGACCGGCTGGGCGAACACATTCTGCGCCATCCGCTGTACGAGGCGTGGTTTGACGAATTTAAGAAGACAAACGGCCGGGAGCCGAAAAAAGAAGAACGGCCCCCGTGGTTTGTATCCGCCAATGACCTGACGCCGGAGGATCACGTATACGTGCAGGCCACGATCCAGAAATACGTTGACGCGTCAATCAGTAAAACGGTCAACGCACCGACAACGCATACCGTCGAGGACGTCAAACGCCTGTACACGCTCGCATATGAACAGGGATGCAAAGGGATCGCGTATATGCGCGAAGGGTCGCGTGCCGGCGTCCTCACCCGCACGGACGAAAAGAAAAAAGCGGAAGAGATACGCGCGGCACTGCCGCTTACCCAGGAAGTCAAGCCGCGGCCGATGGTTGTGCACGGCATGACGTATCAGGTGGAAACGCCGGTAGGGCAGGCGTATGTGACGATAAACACCAACGGCGGCAACCAGCCGCTCGAGGTATTTATCAATGTCGGTAAAGCGGGAAGCGACGTAACCGCGATGGCAGAGGCAATGGGCAGGCTCATGTCGCTCATGCTGCGGATGGCTTCGCCCATTCCTGCGGTTGACCGCGCGCGCAAAATGGCGGCGGAACTTATCGGCATCGGCGGCGCGCGAAGTCTGGGATTCGGAGAAAACAGGGTGCGGAGCCTTCCCGATGCAGTAGCAAAAATCATCGACCGGCACTTCGGATTTTTCCCCAAACACACGAACGGACACGCGACGAACGGCAACGGCAATGGGGTAGTGCACGTACCGGCGCCTGCCGTTGAACCGGCAGAACAACCAATGACCGTTGCCCCGGCAACGATGATGCTTACGGAAAAACGCATGGTGACGGTGGATCTTTGCCCCAAGTGCGGTGAAGCGAGCCTCGTGTTTGAAGAAGGCTGCAAAAAATGTTATTCCTGCGGGTACTCCGAGTGCTAGTTTATGCCTATCTACACCCGTACCGGCGACACCGGCACCACATCGCTTTTCGGCGGGAAAAGGCTTTCAAAGGCTGATGCACGCGTGGAATTCTACGGATCACTGGATGAATTGAATAGTTGGCTTGGTACGTTTGACGACAAGCTGCTTTTTGCGATTCAGAGCGACCTCATGACAATGAGTAGTGTTGTCGCCGGCTGGAAAGAAGATTTGTCTTTTTTGGAATCCCGCGTTTTGGAAATGGAACGATGGATCGACGAGACGGATAAAAAACTGCCACGGCTTACAAATTTTGTTCTTCCGAAAGGAAGAATGCAGATAGCGCGAAGTGTGTGCCGGCGGGTAGAACGTCTTGCGGTCCGCGAAAAAACAGATCCGCGAATCATCAAATATCTCAACAGACTTTCGGACTTGTTATTTACCATGGCACGCGTTATAAATAGGAAGGAAAACGCAAAAGAAATTGTTTGGTCTGGTATTCCCAGGCCGAAGATTAAAAAATAACTCAGAAGCTCCGAACTCTGTGAAATTCAGAGACTGTACCGCAACGGTCATAGTCCGGTCGCAGGCTTTTGAGATTGTCGGTTATCCCTCGAGTGAGGGGATAACAGCCAAAACTTCTCACTCGGGAAGTTTTTTTTGATGGGGAACGTATATGGCCGGATGTACTTGCGAAAAACAATCATATTTAGATTCGTATGACGTTGCGACCTATAAGGTCAGAAAAAGCAATCCGGTTTTATCGGATCACGACGTCAGGGTTCAGGTGGCGCAAAAATTTAGGATGAAATTTAGACATTGGAAAGAAGCGGAAAAAGAAGAAAAAAGCGGTAAAAAAGAATACAAAAACGGTGAATTTTATTTCACCGAGCAAGGAGAGATGAAATTTTTTGGGTCAGAAGAAACAACGAATGAGATGCATGAAAATCAGAAGATTTTAAGTGAGATACGCAATGATCCGTCAAGATATTCACGAGAAGACAATTTAGTAAGCGATCTTATCCAGGAAACGCTGCTCGGCGGGGCGGGCAATATGGTTACCTTTTTTAACCGAAGTGACGGAAATCGTGATTTACTTGAATATACATATGATAAAAAAACCAACAGGGGAGTTCTGCGCGTAATAAATACACAAGGCTCGCATTCGTTTGAAGAGATGAAACAGATTGCAAAAACAAAATATGCCGGGTTAGAAGAAGCATCGCCGGCTAAGAATATTTATTTCCTTTCTGATAAACCACACCCAACCCAAACAGTTAGACAATTTGTGGATACTGTAACTTTTGTTTCAAGACAAACCGTTCATGAAGTCAG
>CAYWVJ010000009.1:0-19326 GCA_964461825.1 uncultured Gammaproteobacteria bacterium | reverse complement strand
AACTGCGTTTGTTTGCCGGAGGTGTCGGTAAACACAAGCGAGACGGATACTTTGCTGATCCCCGTATCCGGCGTGCAGACGTTTTTTGAACACGTGCCAAGATAAATTTCCCGCTCAAGCGTTTCTTTGCCGGCGACGTCCAGCGGCTTACTTCCCGAATTGACGCCTTTGACCAGTCCTTTGCTTTCATACGTCAGCTCGTAGGCGACGGTCGACATTTTAGCCGCCAGCCCGCTCACCCTGATGACGACCGAGTTGGGCGCTGAACTTTTGACGACAGCGACCTGAATTGACGCATCAGCCGGCGGAAGCGGCGCCTGCGTCAGATCCTGCACGGCAGACGGTTGCTGCGCCGGGCCGGAGAATATCGTTTTGTACACCGCAAACCCGGTTATGGCGAGCAACACGACGATGACGCCAACGATAATGCCGATTTTTTTACTCATGCAGCCTCCTGTCTATAAATTCAGAAAGTTTACCGACGCTCACGCGGTCCTGTTTGGTCGTATCGCGGTCCCGCACTGTTACTGTATCATCCTCGATGGAGCGGTAGTCAACGGTCACGCACATCGGCGTCCCTGCCTCATCCTGCGCAAGATACCGCTTGCCGATGTTGCCGCGGTCATCCCACGCGGTTTGGAATTTGGATTTTAGTATATGGTATATTGCCTGAGCTTTGGCTGAAAGTTCTTCTTTGTTTGCAACGAGCGGGAAAACGGCAACTTTCACCGGCGAAAGCCGCGGATGAAGTTTAAGAACGACGCGTTTTTCTTCTTCATGGTAGGCGTTGATGAGGAAAAACAGCGCGGCGCGGTCTACGCCGCCGGACGTCTCGATAACCCACGGCGTGTACCCCTCGTACGTCAGTCCGTGATTTTTGAGATCGTAGTCGCCGCGGTGATGAATGCCCTCAAACTCGCTCCACCCGAACGGCGCCTCGTACTCGATGTCCGTCGCAAAACGGGCATAATGCGCGCGCTCATGCGGCTCATGATCACGGAAACGTAATTTATTTTTATCCATACCCAAAGACAGATACCACTTCATCCGTTCCTGTTTCCAGTAGTCAAACCACTGGTCTTCGCCGGGTTTGACGAAAAATTCCAGCTCCATCTGCTCGAACTCCCGGCTCCGGAACGTAAAATTTCCCGGGGTAATTTCGTTTCTGAAGGCTTTCCCGATCTGCGCAATGCCGAACGGGATTTTGACTCTCGTAGAATCCACAACATTTTTGAAGTTTACAAAAACTCCCTGGGTTATTTCACCTCTCAGATATGCTTTAAGTTTGGGTTCCGTCACACCCAAAAAAACTTCCGTAAGTAAGTTAAATTGTTTCGGAAGTGTCCATTCAGGTTTATGATCGTCCGGATGGTCGCCCAATTTGTCTTCACGAAATCTTTTATGACAAATTTTACACTCCACAAGAGGATCCACAAACGATTTCGTATGCCCCGAGGCTTCCCACACTTTCGGGTTCATGATGATGGCGGCGTCCAGACCCACGACATCGTCACGAAGCTGCACCATGCTCTGCCACCACTCGTTTTTGACGTTCCGTTTAAGCTGCGCCCCAAGCGGCCCGTAGTCCCAGAATCCGGCAATGCCGCCGTAAATTTCGCTTCCCGGGTAAATGAATCCGCGCCGTTTGGCCAGGGCGACGATAGTATCTAAACTACTCATCGTATATATTGTATACAGTTTTGAGTTTCCGTTCCAGAAGCGACTCGATATACCGGTCAATATCCGGAATTTCTTTCCCCTCCGCCAAAAATCCGAGTTTGCGAAGAAGCGACCGGGCAAAACGCTCGCGAAGCACGGGTACGCGCGATTTTTCCACCGTGCCCAGCGTCGTAAACGCCTGCAAAAGAAGCGCGAACACGTCATCATGAGGCTGTGCTTCAGGCAAGAGTCCGTCGACAAGTTCGCAAAGATAATACGCGGCGCCCACGCGCGACAGATCCTTTCGCACCGGCGCAAAAGTTTCCATGGTAGATACCTCCGTCAGCGTTTTTCCGTCGTGCACGGTCGCCAGAACCCGGTTAAACACTTCAACGTGCGGCCCCCTGCGGCTGGTAATTTTGCGGACTCCCTTGGCAACGATCCGGAGTTTTCCTTTGCGTCTGGTAAATACGGTAAGCAGCCGGTCCGCCTCCCCTGCATTTTTTCGCTTCAGTACGATTGCTTCGAGGGTTACGACGCGCGCTTCTCTCACAGAACGAATTCGGTGTCGGACAGAAGTTTTTCGCTTACTCTCGTTTTGCCGTTCAGCTTCACGATGATATCCTGATCAACCGATCCTGACTGCCGTTGCCAGAGCAGCCGGTATTTTCCGTCCTGCGGCGATATTTTCGACGTGTACGTAAGGGTGATCTGCGCCGTACCCAACGGGTTGACGATGAGAAATCCGCTGAACACCGTTTTCCCCAGATCCTGCGAAACCGTCATGGGCACGGCCTTGCCGTCGCGGGGTGACTGCGTGCCGCGGCTGTCGGTGAGCTGGCTGCCTGAGGGCACGTACACGCGCACCCAGTTGCGGAGCGGCGCGTTAAGACAAAGCCCTCCGGATTCCAGTCCGCAGTCGCTGCCGCGGTACGGATTTTTATAATCGACCGTCAGTCTGGTCGTTGCCGTGTCGCCGGAAACCGTTACGTCCTTGGTGATTTTTTCGGAAACGAACATGTTCGACTTTGCGCCGCCCATGTTCGCCTGGTTGACGGTAAGATAATCCCAGCCTTGTCCTTCTTTGTACGCGAGCGTTGCCGCACTTTCCGACGCCGTCACAATCCTTCCGGCCATGTTGAAACTCTCCGCTGCTTTTTGCGCTTCGGAGTCAGACAAATAGGCCTGCACGTGCTTCTGGTTGATTTCTGCAATGAGCATCTGGAAAAGGCTCCCCCAGTATTTGGACGGCGAAACCCCCAGCGCCATCTGGAGCATCTGTTTGAGAAGATTTCCGATTTCGTCTTTCCGGGCGTCGCGCACGTAATTCACCGGACGCGTCGAATAATCCTCGAGCTCGTAAATGGCTTTGGGGCAGTCGCAGCGCTTATCGGTATCTGCGGAGAATACGCGGCCGTTTGCCGTGATCGGTCCCAGAATTTTCAGCGCCGAAACGAGTACGTGCGTGTCCATCGAAATGATGCCGTCGATTTTCTCGCGCCCGGCAGTGTTTTCGTACATGCGTTCAAACTGCTGCATCGAAAGTTTGAAATCCGGCGAAAGGTTTGCGTCACGGATGTTGAAATTGTACACCCCCGGCAGGTACGCAAGAATTTCCGGCGGCGCGGGATATTTTTTGGTAAGCGCTGCGTCCAGCGCGTAGATGTCTTCGGATTTTTCCAGAATTGCCTTACCGCTGACGAACCGAAACTGCGCGTAGGCGGTCATAAACCCGCCGGTCGGCCGCAGCTCCTTATCGTTCTGGAAAATAATAAGATAGCGTTTTTCCGCCGGGTACCCCAAAAGCTTCGGAAGACTGATAAGGAGCGGTTTTGCGTTCACGAAAAGATTTGCCGCATTTTCGATGACGTCCTTGGCTCCCGAAAGCTTCGGCCGCACCGGGGTTTTGCCGATGTAATTGGGATACCGGCCCGGGTCGATATAATCAATTTCTTTGCGCAGCGTATCGATGCTGTCTGCCATTTTGTTGATGCTGGGAACCAGCGCATTCATGGTTTTCACCGCCGTCTGGATGCGGTCGTCGGCCGTACCCGACACGAACGTGCTTTTACCTTTAAGTCCCAGAAGATCCGCGTTCGGCTCGAGCGCCGCCACGGCGGCGTCCCCTGCATCGAGTGCAGCAAACCCGGCGTTTATCGCATGGTCACCGTCGGAAATGTATGCCCCGAGAATCGGCACAAACCGTAGCGGCAGCACGCCGTTATACTGACTGCGCAGATCCGTAAGCTTCGTGCGGGTGAGCGCTAATTTTTCCTTTGCGGCGATAAGATCCTGCTTTTTGACCGCATCGGCAAGTTCGCGGCCAGCCGCCACCGCGGTTTTCGCTTTTGCGATAACGCCGCGCATCGGTAAAAGGAGAAGTCCGATAAGCGCCAAAAACGCCGCAACGATACCCAAGGGTATATAGACGTATTTCCAGGGAAACGCTTTTTTCGGAGGATCGGGTATCGTCTCCAAATCTATTTTTTTTATTTCCTCGGGCATAAGGTTTTATTATTATACGGCACCTTTACCCGAAATCATAGCCCAGGGGCTTTTAAGCAGTATCGAAATGTCCATAACCAGCGAACGTTTTTTGACGTAGTCCGCGTCCATTTTGATGCGCTTGTCAAAATTCACCTCGCTTCGCCCGGACACCTGCCAGTGGCCGGTAATGCCGGGTTTTGCAGAAAGCACGATTTTGACGAGACTTTTCGTATGCGGATATTTGCGCTGCTGCTCCACGAGCTCGTCGGGATAATACGGCCGCGGACCGACCAGGCTCATGTCACCCTGAAACACGTTAAGAAGCTGCGGAATCTCGTCGAGCGAATGCTTGCGGATAAATTTCCCCACGCGGGTCACTCGCGGATCATCGGTCAGTTTATAACTATTACGTTTATACTCGCTGTACAGTTTGGAGAAATGCGGATCGCTCCTGAGTTTTTCGTGCGCGTTTACGATCATCGAACGGAATTTGAAGAGTTTAAAGAGTTTGCCGTCTTTCCCGACGCGCTGGGGCGTATCCGCCAGAATCGGGCCGGGGCTGTCAAGCCAGATGGCGATCGCCGTAAGCGCGGAAATCGGCAGAAACAGCGCCATAAGAACAACGCTGCCGATAATATCGATGATGCGTTTTGTGGCGGTGTATACCATAACGTTATGCTACAACACGTGTTTCTTTTCTTTCTCTTTCAGAAGTTTTAACAGCTGTTTTACCTCGCCCGATCGCCCGCGTTTACAAACCAAAAGCGCGTCGTGTGCGTCCACGATAATGACGTCCTCAAGCCCGACAACGCCGATGACTCTTGCGCCGTCGCCCCACACGAGACTTCGTTTGGTATCGACGATTTCAGCCTCAGCCTGTACCACATTGTCACCCTCTTTTTCGGCAAGACCGTTGTATAGAAGGTCCCACGTGCCGATATCAACCCACCCGATGTCCGCAGGAATAACCCGCATGTCCTGCGGCGACAGTTTTTCAAATATTCCGTAATCAACCGAGTCTTTTTCAATAAACGGGTATTCGTTCGCGAGCGTTTCCTGCTCGATATCCGTGCCCACGGATGCTTCGATTTTCATTAACCGGTGATAGACGCCCGGCTGATGACGCCTGTACAGCGAAAGCATCACGTCTGTCCGCCATGCCATATATCCGACGTTGATGAGATTCTCAAAAGAGCGGAAAAGTTTTTTCGCAATCTCAGGGCTCGGTTTCTCGATAAAACGGACGAACTCGTACACCTGCAGCCCGTCAACCTTTTTTACCGGTTTTCCGATCTCAACCCATCCGTTGTCGGTGCTGGGATATGTCGGGCGCGCGTCCACTTTACAGATGACCCGCTCGCTTTCCGCCACTTTTCCTGCCGCCCGCAATGCTTTGTGAAACAGCGTAACGTTATCAACCAAGTGATCGGCGCCCCAGATCGCCGCCATGAGCGCATTGGGGAAGTAATGATGCACGTAGGCCGTCGCGTATCCGACCGCGCCTAAACTATCGCGGCGGTCGGGTTCAAGAATAATATTCTTCTGCGGAATTTCCGGCGCCTGTTCGACGATATATCTCGCAAATTCTTTGCCCGATGATATGAAAACATCCTCGGGTTCAAAACCTTTCATGACGCGCTCAACCGTCTGGCGGAAAACCGATGTTTTGCCGATCATCAGCTGAAATTGTTTTGGAAACGCTTCGCGGCTCATCGGCCAGAGCCTTGTCCCCACGCCGCCGGCAAATATAACTGCTTTCATAGATGTGCCAACCGCCCGACTTCTTCTTTCATTTCTTTTGTAAAACGCGCAACGCCGAACCGCTCTGCATTTTTCCGGCACAAAACGCTATCATACCGCTTTTTATTAAACTTCTCCAGCGTGCCGACCAGATCCGTATCAAAAAGTTCGCCTGTTTTGCCCCCGATGACGGTTTCCGCCATCCCTGAATTCCGCGGGCAGATGACCGGTTTGCCGCAGGCGGCAGCCTCCAGCGCGACAATGCCGAAATCCTCCTCGCCGCCGAAAACCAGCGCGCGGCACCTTTGATAGTAAGAAATAAGCTCTGTGTCTGTCAAATCGCCGGCAAATCTGATGTTGGATTTTGCCACGCGACGCAGTGGCCGCTCCATCATGCCGGTGCCGACGACAGTAAGCGGCCAGCCGAGTTTGTTAAACGCGTCGATAACCACATCAACGCGTTTATAAGGAACCAGCCGCGCAACGCACAGAAAAAAATCTTTTTTCGTACCGATGGTAAATTTTTTAACGTCGACCGGGGGATAAATTATTTTTTTTGCTTCCCGCTTATAGTATTTTTTTATCCTGTCTGCTACACGTGCTGATATGGCAATATAATCATCCGGCCGCGTTGCAGCAACCAGATCCCATTGCCGCAAAATTTTCCCCATACTTCGTAATACTGATCCCATAATTCCCGTTTTTTCATAATCTTTCCTCCCGCTCCACAGATACCGCGTCGGCGTCAGGCAATAGCAAATATGTTTCGTGCCGGGCTTGGTAATGATATCTTTTGCTTCGGCGGACGTAACGCTTAACACAACGTCAAAGCCGTCAAAATTAAACGACTCGAATGCCATCGGCGTAAGCCAGGGGTACAATTCATGCGACGTTTTTGCGAAGGGAAAACGCTGCAGAAACGACGTGTGTACGGTAAATACGTTTGCCCATCGTGCGCGCTTTTTATCATAGACCGCAGTATAAAGCGGCGCCTGCGGCCAGATTTTGTGGAGCGCCAAAAGTACCCGCTCCGCGCCCCCCCATTTATTCACGCGGTCATACACGATCGCAAGCTTCATATACCGCAAGCGTCTCCTCTGCCATTTTGCGCCAGCTGAATTTTTGTAGTATTTTTTCTATATTTTTGGGTTTTGCCGGAGGATTTTGTAATTTTGTAACGAGATCATTTACAGAATAAGGATCAAAATACGTTATTGCGTCGCCGAAGAGCTCATGGAATACGGGGATGTCGCTGGCAATTACCGGACACCCTGCGCGGAGTGCCTCAAGGACAGGAAGTCCGAATCCTTCCATAAGCGACGGAAATACCAGGGCAGTGGCTTCTTTATAGAGCGTTGTTAATTCTGTATCTGAAACCGTTCTCGGTTTTATTCCGTGCCTTTTATAAAAATAATCCTCGCGTCCTACAAATATAATTTTTTTGTTTGCTTTTTCTGCAGCCCGGATCAGCAGCTCCACGTTTTTGTGTGGATACGCGTTTCCGACGTACAGAAAAAAATTATCCTTCATAAATTACGTGTATTTTTTCCGGAAGCACGTCAAAATGGTCAAGGATTTCCCGTTTTGTTGCCCGGGAAACGGCGATAATGCTCTCTGACCAGTGGATCGCTTTAAGAAGCACGAGATAGTACCCGATCCGCTTTATCGAATACAACCAAAACGGCAGCGTACTTGCTTTTCCCGTATCGAAATGCAGGATCGTCAGGTCATGGACGGTTACGATAAATTTTCCGAAGTACAGGATAGGCACGTTGAAATACGGGACGTGCAGAAGATCGAGGTGTTCCCTCCAAAACACGAATGGCATAACCAATTGTTCCGTAAAACTATGCCATGGCACCTTGTTGGTAAAAAGTACGTACGTGTTTTTTTTGTCTAGTATTACAAGTTGCTCCGTTAAATTCCGAATGTACCGCCCGACGCCGGTTTCATGAATAAGCCGTGCATCAATGCCTATTTTCATAGCGAAAATTTCTCCAGGAAAAACAAACGGGCTGCAAACAGCGCATTAACGAAGGGCGTCAGCAGCGCATACCGCTTTGCAAAGTGTTTTTTGTAAAACAGCCAGTTGTACCGGTGAAAATAAATCTCCGTAGTTACGCGCCTCGCGCGGAAAATGCTCGCGCGTCCCGATTGTTTCTTTTTGTGCAGCACCGTCACGTTCGGATTGTAATAGATCGTCCATCCTGCCTGCCGGATGCGGTACGCCCAGTCGATATCCTCACCGTACATGAAATAATCTTCATCCATGAGTCCAACTTTATTAATCACTTCTCGGCGCACCATGAAAAATGCACCGGAAATAACGTCAACTTTGTGAACGGCAGAAAAATCTTTATATCCTTGATGATATTCTCCGAACAATCTCGTTTTTGGAAATAATTTCTCGAGTTTGGCTATATACGTAAACGCAACCCATGGCGTGGGAAAGCCGCGGTGGCATGCCGGATCGATGGACCCGTCCGGCAAAAGGAGTTTGCACGTCGCGGCTCCGGCCTGCGGCCGTGCGTCCATAAATGCAATCATTGCGGCAAGGGTAGACGCGGGAACTTCGGTATCGGAATTGAGAAGCAGCACGTACCGGCCTTTTGCCCGCCTGATGCCCGGATTATTCCCCGCCGCAAACCCCACGTTCTTTTTGTTATCGATAAACAGCGCCTGCGGAAACTCTTTTTTCACCATCGCCGGCGATCCGTCGGTTGAGCCGTTGTCGCATACGATGACCTCCATCGTGTAACGGCCAAGGCGCGACGCAAACACCGTCTGGATGCATTTCCGCGTCAGATCCAACGTGTTGTAATTTAAGATTATGACAGAGATGTCCATATGCGATCGAGCTTTTCGGCAATAGTATCCCAATTATATGCCTGTTCTATGGATTTCCGCGCGCGGTGAATTTTTTCCGAATCGGCAAGCACCGCACGAACATCGAGCGCCTCCGGCGTATCCTCGATCCATAGTGCTCTTTTATCAAATCCTGCAGCGCCAATCGTCGTCGTCACGACCGGCAATCCCGACGCCATCGCTTCAAGAATTTTAAATTTCGTACCGCCGCCGATCCTGATCGGAGCCAAAAGTACGTCGGCGGCATGAAATTCGTCGGCAATATTTTTTACTTCCCCGTCGGGCGCGCCTTTGCCCACGATGCGGAGCGTTGCGTGAGGATACTGTTTTTTAATAACCGGCCAATAATTTTTCAAAATATTTTCCGCCGCATCCCTGTTTTCGAGCCATCTGAAATTACCGACAAACAAAAACGTGAGTGCGTTGCCGTGTTTTTTCGGACGGAACGGAAATGACGGCACATCGACGCCGTTGGAAACGACCTCGACGGGTTTTCCCGAAAGCCGCCGGATTTCCCCTGCATCATCTTCCGAAACGGCAATAATTTTTGCTGCTTCTTTCCATACCCGGCTTTCCCAATATCTCATTTTCGCGATATCCAGCCGCAAAAACGGCGAAAACCAGGATTTTCCCGCAAACCCCGCGTAGATTTCGTGCTCCACATTGTGTTCCGCGATAACAACCGGCATGCCAAGTTGCGGCACGCAGGGCCAGACATAACCGGGTTCGATGTGGATAAGGTCATGATCCTTTTCTTCCGCAAGACGCGAAAGCATTTCCGCGTTGTGATAACTGCTCCACAGGAGCGGATAGGAACTCGTAAGGGTTTTCCAAAGATATTTGGGCTGCCATACGTTCCCGCGCATTACGGTAATAACTTTTTTACAAAAAGAAAGTTCACTCAGATACTTTTTTTCCTCCTGCGACCGGATAAACGCGTAGAGCGTGATTTCATGCTTCCGGGAAAGCCGTTTAAGGAGATGATAAATCCGGATCTGCCCCCCGGAATGCAACGGATATGGCAGCACCGCCGATACGAAAAGAATGTTCATATGACTTTATTGACAAATTATGATAGTATTACGGTGGAGCGGTAAGTCCGTTGAAAGTTGTTCTCTGTATTCCCATCCATCAGGTTGGCTACAGCAGAGACACGGCAAACTTACAGGGCGCGCTCCATTATTATTGCTTTCGTTTCCTTTCAGGTAAATAAACGCTACAAAACATAATCTTTGACGTAAAAACATCATACCATTCTGTCTTGCCGCGCTCATATTTTTGAAAAATTCCCCAACAAAAAAGATCGACAATCTGTAAACCCGGCGCCTCCTGTGAATTCCGGTGATAAATATCCAGCGTAGTTTTTGGATCAAGTCTTCCCTCCAATTGATTACGGATGTATGAATTAAATTCACGAATTTCCGGCTTGCTTTTGGATTTATCAATAATAAATTCAGTTCGCTCAGCACTGTTGTTTTCAAAAGGAATTTTGTCTAAAACCTGACGCGCAATAAAATTATATATCTTACTTTTTTCCCGTAAAAGATATTCATACACTCTGCGTTTATTGAGCGAGACGGAATAAAGTCCGAAATTAATACCTTTTAATTGAAGATACAAATACTTTTTTATTGGCATCGTCGTATCCGTGCCTTTTAATTCTTGAATAATTCTCCTTCGTTTTCCGCGTGGATTAAGTTTGCGACGCAATACTATTTTGACGGTCTTGATAAGCTTTCTGTTTGATTCAATGCCTTGTACGGCAAGTATCGTTACAGTGAAAAACTTTGAAGGTTTTTTATTGATAAAATCAAACCCCAAATCGCCACTCTCATCTAGATAAAGATACCACATGATTATTTCTTTGGTTTTGTCAGATCGATAATCGCGTATTTGTCGTTGCGCACCAGCACCGTGTATTTTCCGGCAAGATCCTTTGTTTCCAGATCGTTATCGGTCGGCGAAACGGTTACGTATGCCGTCGCACCCATCGCGATCTTTTTATCAATGTCGAATCCGATGGGCCATCCCTGCCGGCGCGTCTGGTACAAGAACGCCGTATCCCCGTTATACGGGGCTATCACTTTTGCATCTTTGGGCAGCAACCGGTCGGCGGTCTTGCCCGCCTCAACTATTTCCGGACGGTTAATCCAATAATACGTGCGGATCGTGTACCAGGAAAATACCATCATGAAAACGAATGACACCGCCGCAAGCCACGGCCTGAGTTTCCGAAGTCCGATGCCCACGAAAACCGATACCGCCGGAAGAAGCAGAATCTGATAATAGTCGTGCTGCACGTTGCCCGTTGCAAAAACGATAAGGTACAGGAGTGCGCCGATACCCCAGAATGCCGAAATTCCAAGCGCAAACGGCACCAGCCCCCAAAATCCGAGCATGAGCTCCCCGATGCGTTTTGCAAACAACCAGTACCACCACGCGCCCTTAAAGCGAATGCCGTTGCCGTTAAGTAGCCACGTATTTGCCGCAATGCCTTCGGGAAACTGAAGAATCCAGCGCCGCCAAAGGAACAAAGGCAATAAACCGATAATCCAATAAACGAATAATCCAATGAATCTTTTGCGAAGAAGAAAGAAAGCGGGCAACAAAAGAAATACCGCCATGGGTTTGAGAAGAAGCGCGATTGCCGAGGAGATTGCTGCCGGAACAAGTTTGTTTTTTTTAAGAAACCAGATGCTTAGCACCGACCAGAACACCATGTGCGGGTCAGGCAGAATTGTCCTTCCGTAATACACGCTGTACGGCAAAACGGCAAACACAAACGCCGCAAGCATACCGGCAAGATCCGCAAGAACGATGACGGTTCCCACCGATACCGCAATGGTAAGGAGCCGCAGCCAAACCTCCAGCGGCAGCTGAGGGAACGTTTTTGCAAGCAATGCCCCCGCAGCCGGATACAGGGGAAATTCCACCATCCGCCATCCGTTCGGATTGTCTTTTCCCGACTGGATGTTTGAAAGATCGTCGTACCGCGGGCGCAGCGGATCGATCCCGAACCGCAAAAAATTGCGCGCAACGGCTGCGGTATCCGCCTGACGCCAGCTCTGCCAGTCCGCAACAGGCGCCGTGATGCGGTACACCCGCAGCCCAAACGCCAAAACCGCGATAAGCACGATCAGCAGTTTCTTCATTGCCCTACCCTCACCAGCCGCTTCAGTTGATAATTTTCAAATATAAACCGTTCGGCTGCAAATCCCTGCGGAACCGGAATTTCATACGCAGCGTCCTTCGTCGGAACGTTTGTCGTGGTATAGCGATAAGGACTCAGGTGAAATATGTGCCATAACGCGTCATTGAGGCCCGTCGGGAACACCCACGCCCTGCCGACGCGGATCGGCGTGTCGATGAATATGAAACTTTTATTCTCTCTGAGCGGAAAGAACTGGCGGTTCATGATCGATAACGACTCCTTCGAAATGTCGCTTGCTTTTTTCCAGTCGCCGGCGACTCTGGTTACTTCGGCGGCATTCCAGACGATGAGCGCAGTAAACAAAGATACCAGAAGCCACTTTTTTTCGATAAGGAGTTTCGCAGCGCCGATGATGAAAAATCCGCTCGCGGCGAGTGCGTAGCGTTCGCTCGCGTTGCCGAGCCCCAGATACGCGGCAAGCGAAATAAAACCAAGCGCAAACCATGTCAGCGGTTCTTTTTGCGATCTCAGTTTCCAGACAAAGTAGGCGGCAACGCTGACAAGCGGCACGCCGAGCGCAGCAGCTAGCAACCGCTCCTGCCGCAGATATTCCCGGACTGCCGCCCACCACTCGATAAACCTGGGTCCGATAAACGTTCCCGCAAAATATCCGACGGCGTTACCGATGACGTTAAACGGCAGCGCAGAAAGTTTGTACCCGTAATCACCAGACGGCCAGACGGCGCCGCTAACCGTCCGCAGCCACCAATACGCCGGTACCGCAATAAGCGGCAGCGCAGACCACTCGAGAACCGCGACGATAACCGGCGCCACGATCATGCCGTCGTACGACAGCATCGCGGCAACCATAAAAAGGTACGAAAACATCCGCCGTTTCGCAAGCGCCGCCCATACCGCTGCAAACAGAAACGTCGTTGCAAGTAAACTGCTTGCGCCGGAAATCCAAAATACGTTTTCGTGATGAACGGATAAACTGGCAAACAGGAGCGCCGCAAGAATCGCAATTCCCCGGTGGACGAGGACGCGCCGTGCGATAAGGTACACGACGTACGTTGAAAGTCCGTACAGAATAAGCGTCATCACGTGGTATCCCTCGGGTTTGAGCCAGAAAATTGCGTACAGGACAAAATACCACAGTTTCGGAATCGGCCGGTAAAAGAACCCCTGTGCATCCGTAAAATACCTGAGGATATCTGCGTACCCAGACGATGCCGCCCATTTAAGCCACGTAAAATCGTCGCCGATAAAATACTGCGTCACCGAACTGCCGAAAAGAATACCGACTGTCAGCAATGCATAGAAAAGGAACGCAACATCGCTCGTCAGCGCCTTCCAAATCCATTTGAGATACCGGCTCACCGAAAGAACCGCCGTCGAGAGAACCGCCGTCGCCGCACCCAGAAGAAGCCAGAAGGTGAACGCGACTTTTGACGCCTCAAACACGTCGATAAGGATCGCGTTAAGTAAAAGTCCGGTGAGGCCGCCGAATACCCCGATCACGAATGCTTTTTCATAGCCTTCAAGCGCATGCAATTTCCGGAAGAAAAGTACATACGCCGCAAGAATAATTCCTAAAAATCCCAGACTCCCCGCCACTCCGGTTTCCCCGAGCATCCGGATGTAATCCCCGTCGGACGCAACGTTCAACGTCGAATAGCCGCTTCCCAAAAGAACGTTCCGTTTGAACGCGGCAAACGCATTCGGCCATTCAGCCTGGAGCCGCGTGGTAATGGAAATATCATAGACGAGCGCTTTTTGTATAAGAAAACTCCCGGAAACCGTTGCTATTTCACCTGATCCGCTGGCAAGCGCGACGCTCGCGTAGGATACGGTCTTCACCGTTCCGGAGGCCGACGCAAGCCCGATGTACTGGCTGCCCGTGGGCAGACTCTCCTTTGCCGGCGACTCTGATTTTTTGATGACCGCCGTTCCGCCTTCGAGCGACGCGAGCGTCCCCACCGGTCTGCCCGTCGAAAGATCAACGATCACGTCGCTGTAGCGGAAAGTTTTGTAAAACCGCTCCGATGCGCCGGCGACGAAATTGAGCATGAAAAAGGAAAACGGGATGACCGCCAAAAGCCACCATTTTTTCCGGTACCAGATAAATGCCGCGCTGACTCCGGCCAGATACACCAGAAATGACGTCCGCGACTGGGTAAGAAGAAGCATGACAAGCGAACCGGCGGAAAGCACGGTGAACACAATCTTTTGCCAGATTTTTTTGGCTGCAAACGCCGACAGCATCAAAACAGGAATGGTAAGCACGATAAACGCGGCAAGATCGTAATGCCCGCCGAACGTCGAGGGAATGCGCGCAGTCGGCGGCAGCCGCAGCGGAATGCCTTTGGCAAACTCCTCGTTCATCGTAAGAAACGCTGGGAACCCGAACAGTTTCTGCCCGAATCCGTACAGAATAATGCCCGCGCTGGTTGCCGCAAGGGTCCAGATCATCGCGGTGACGAGAGATTTTTTCCTCGCGACAACGTCAAAGGCGATAAAGAAAAACGTCATGTACTCGATGCGCCGGAGGAAATGGAGAATAACAAGGTGCGGGAAGTAACCGGTCAGTTTGGGTCCGATAAAAAGAATGGAGTAAATCGCGGAAACAAAACCGATTGTCCAGTATAAAATAATAGGCCACGTCAGCGGCGTTTTCGGGATGCGGCGGCGGACTATGCGCCAAAGGATATACGTGCCGATAGCTGCTGCCGCCAAAAAATCCTCAAGCCGGATATACACCCAGGTTCTGATGACGTTAATAAGCGGCAGCTTGGGGTACAGCGGTATAAACGCAAGGAAAAAAAGCACGGACGCGGGAGCGATGTACTTAGTGCACCAGTGTATAAGCTTCTTCATAGATTGATCGGATCTCGCTGCTGCCGACGATAATTGCGATACCCGCTTTTGCTTTGAGCAGAAATTTTAGAACCGCAAGGGAAAACGCGGAGTAATGTTTGCGGTACAGGTAAAGAAATCCGCGGTAGATATTAAGGACCGGCCCTTTTCTCCTGTTCGTCGAACTGCCGCTCCCAAGATGCGTTATGTGCGCCTCGTGGTAGAACATCGTCCGGTATCCCTTTTTTCCTGCACGCATAAGCAAATCAATTTCTTCCATGTACATGAAAATTCCCTCGTCGAATAACAAATCGTCCATAAATAATTTTTTTGGTGCGATAATACAAGCCCCCGATACCCAGTCCACGGCGCGCGTTTCATCCGGCGACTGGCGCGTTATCCCGGTATAATCGCCTTTCAGAAAGAGCGCAGCAAATACCACCGGCAGGGTAAAAAACGGTCCGCACGACGTCTGCGGCGTACCGTCGGCGTTATAGAGTTTGGGCCCGATAAACGCGTCGGGGTGGATCTTCGAAAACTGCAGGAGTTTTTCAAGCGCGTTATCCTGTACGATCGTATCGGAATTAAGAAGGAGGATGTATTCCCCTTTCGCACGTTTGATTCCCTGATTATTTGCCCTGCCGAATCCTACGTTTTGGCCGTTTGCAACAAGTACAACGCCGGGATATTTCTTTTTGACCATTTCCTTTGACCCGTCGGTCGAGACGTTGTCAACGACGATGATTTCAAACGAAACGCTTGTTTTTTGTAACGACGCATACACCGACGAAAGACAATCGTCCAGCAATTTTTTCGTATTAAAACTCACGATGATAATGCTGAGGTTTATCATTGGAATAAACGCGCGAATTTAAGCGTGTAGCGGAGGTTGGTATTGCGTTTTTTAATAAATACCGCCGGCACGCCGCCCACGACCTCGTATTCGCCGACGTCGCGACTTACGACGGCTCCGGACGCAACGACCGCGCCGCGGTGAATATGAACGCCCGGTAAAATAGTAACGCGGCTCCCGATAACAACGTAATCATCGATGACAACGGGCGCACCGGTTTCCGCAAACGTCGGGGAATCAATGTCATGTTCCATCGTGTAGATCCTCACTTCACCGGCAACGGAAACGTTGTTGCCGATGGTCAGCGGATATCCGTGTGCTTTTTTGTACGCAAGGAAATGTTTCGCGCGGCCGTCCAGAAACGCGTCGTTGCCTATCACGGTATTGTTGCCGATGGAAACGCCCGCCGGCTGGTTAAATTCTGCGCGCCAGTGGATCGACGAATCTTTGCCGATGGCGACACCGAAAAGCGTCCGGTACAAAAACAGCCGGATCGTATGGCTCGGGATGTACCCGGTGAGCGTGCACAAATATACCCAGAAATCAACCAGTGTTCTCATATCCTGCGCAAGGCGACGCCTTGCAAAACTTCCAGCGTTTGTTGTGCGGCTTTTTCCCACGTAAATTTCCTGACCTGCGAAAGCCCCGCGGCAATCCGGTTCCTG
This sequence comes from uncultured Gammaproteobacteria bacterium, assembly GCA_964461825.1. Classification (GTDB taxonomy): domain Bacteria; phylum Patescibacteriota; class Microgenomatia; order UBA10105; family UBA927; genus XYB1-FULL-47-11. The sequence continues at coordinate 3,050 of CAYWVJ010000009.1, read as the reverse complement.
CCCTGAACCAAATTTCTCTGTCTCACCGCCATTAAAAGCCCATTTTTAATGCTCTCAACGTTGTTTGGATCAATATACACTGCCGCTCTCCCTGCAATTTCCGGTAAACTCGAAACATTTGAAACAACTACCGGACATCCGTATGCCATCGCTTCCAAAACGGGCAATCCGAAGCCTTCATATAAACTCGGAAGCGCAAAACAAAGGGCTTTTTTATAATATGCAGGTAAGTCTTGATCTTTCACAAAATCAAGAAACGTCACGCGGTCGGCAATTCCATATTTTTTTGGTGCCGCAAGAATTTCTTCATAGAGCCATCCTTTTTTCCCGATAATAAGAAGTTGCAGATCGGAAAACTTCTGTTTGTTTTCTTTCAGGAAAAGGCCGAATGCCTCGATGAGGCGGACGTAATTTTTTCGCGGCTGCAGCGTCCCGACCGATAAAATGTAGTTTTTCATTTCGTAAACCCCGGATATGTCACGACAACTTTACTTTCAGCGACGTGGTACGCTTCAATTATATCATTTTTGCTAGCCTGACTGATCGTAAAAATTTTCGCGGCATGGCGCACCGAATAGGCAGTCCACGTGCGCAGTTGCAGCAAATCCTTTGCTCTAAAAAGCTCTGGATATTTGAGATACGATACGTCCATGATAGCCATGACCCGGGGAATTTTCGTAAAGCGCGGAATGTAGTGCGTCGGCGAAAAAAACACATCGACAGGATGCTTTTTGAGGGCTCTTGGCAGACCGATAAATGTCCAGAATGCTTTTGGTCCGGTCACCGCGTACCTCCAGTTTTCCCGCTCGCGCGGCATGTCGGGCATGGGCGCGGACGGCAAAAAAACCGTGACGTCGTGGTTTTGGGTAATCGGATACAAATGGTTCAGCATCTCGAACGCATACCGGCCGATACCGACCCTGTTTTTTACATTGGCTTCATATCCATCGATGCCTATTCGCATTGACATTCCCCTTTCCGCTTGATATGATATCACCATAAAACGTGAGGCGGCGACGTTCGTAGTTACCGCCTCTTTTTATTTAATTCGATTGTTCTTCTGAATGAAACGAAATCATTAAACTGGATACCTTGTAATACTTTTATTTCTTTTGCCGTTCTTCGTTTATTTGCAAAGACTATAACTTTCTTTTTGATGCTGAGGAAATATTCGAGTAAAATCGCAAAATCTCCGTCTCCCGTCAAAAATATAGCCCTATCAAATTTTTCCTTGTCCCGCATTGCGTAAAAAGTCAGATCTACATCGCAATTGGCTTTTCTGACAATCCGACCACCGTCTTGCCTGTATAACTTCACCTGTTTCAGCTTTAGCACGTAGCCGATCTTGTCCAACAGCTTATAAAATTTTTGTTGCTTTTTATTCTCTTCCTCTAATCCCGCAAAGTAATAAACTTTTTTACAGCGGTATCTTTCGGTCAGATATTTAAAAAGTTTTTTGAAATCGACCTTCCAACCTTCATCACGAGTCCCGTAAATAATATTTGAGGCGTCAATAAATGCATACGTCTTCATAATCCGGGATACATGACGTGCAGGCGTTCTTTTGGTATCCCCAGAAGTTTTATCACGTCTTTTTTCGTTGCCTCGCTGTCGCAGAATACCGCGCTGCATTCTTTTTTCAGCCACTTAAACCTTCGTTTGTGCGTTTCTACAATTTTTTTGTCCATGTCGTTCGGGAACAGCAGCGGCGTGAGATCGTGAATCGTCGTTACTCCTTTGGCACGCGCAAGCGGCGGCTGCGTCCAGTCGCTCGACCAAAAAACATCAACGCTGCCGACAAACCGCTCAACCGGAATTATATGAAGCGTATTCCACAAAAAACTGAGGAGGGTCGGCGGAACCGGAATGGCCACAAGCTTCGCGCGGCCGCCAACGAATTTCGCAAACTCCCCCTGCCGCCGCAGCGATGCCCCGAATAATACATATTCATTCTTCTTATCTATAGCTAAAAGCGTATCTACCATCCTACGGACATATTTCGCCACCCCCGTCCCTTCGTATACTATTTGGCTGATATCAATGCCGATTTTCATAGTTATTCATTTCCATATCCATTCGGGTGGCTTTTATGCCATTTCCAGGCGGATGCAACAATCGTTTTGACATCCGAATATTTCGGCTGCCAGCCGAATTCCTTTTTGAGCTTCGTGGGATCAGAGACTAAACTATGGGGATCTCCTGGCCGGCGACCAACTTCTTTCACCGGAAAATCAACGCCTGTTTGCTTTTTTACCTCTGCAACGACCTCCTTATTCGTCGTGCCGCCGCCGGTTGCGACGTTATAGACGTCGGTGCCGTGACCGTTGGCCAGTGCGGTCAACGCCAGAAGATGCGCCTCGCAAAGATCTTCGATGTGAATGTAGTCCCGAAGGCACGATCCGTCGCGCGTAGGATAATCGGTGCCGAACAGCCGGAATGTATCCCGCTTCCCCAGCGCCGTCTGGATCGCAACCGGAATAATATGCGTTTCCGGATTATGCGCTTCGCCGTTTGCGCCGTCCAATGCCGCGCCCGCTGCGTTGAAATACCGAAGACTGATCGCGCGAACGCCGGTATCTTTATGAAAGACCCGCAGAAGTTCCTCAAAACACCATTTCGACAAACCGTACGGGCTTGTTGGATTTTTCGGATGATCTTCGGGAATGGGAATGGTTACCGGATTACCGTAGACGGCCGCGCTGGATGAAAAAATAATATTGTCTACTTTGTGATCCCGCATGACGTTAATAAGCGTGACCGGATAAATAACATTGTTGTACATGTATTTAATCGGTTCGCGTACGGACTCTTCCACCATGAGGTACCCGGCAAAATGGATAACCGCTTCGATCGCGTGTTTGGCAAAAATCGGCTCCAGCACTTCGCGATCCTTAATATTGCCTTTATAGAAAGGAACCGACGAGGGAATTGCTGCTTTATGTCCGTACTCGAGGCTGTCAACGACGACCGGCGTGTGCCCGCGGGAAACCAGCATCCGCACCATATGGCTGCCGATATACCCCGCCCCGCCGGTCACGAGAATACGCATG
>CAYWVJ010000008.1:9530-19797 GCA_964461825.1 uncultured Gammaproteobacteria bacterium | reverse complement strand
GAACAGCGCGTAGAAAATGTCGCCTTTGGTTACCATGCCCACGAGCCGTCCCGCATCACTCACGACCGGCATCTGATTGATGCGGCGCACGATCATCCGGGAAAGCGCGCGCATAAGCGGCGTATCTACATTGGCAAATATCACGTGCGTGCGCATGAGATCTTTTGCCCGAAGGCTGCCCAATTCCGACACCTTGCGTTCCATTTCCTCAAAATCCGGCAATTCGCCTGCGGACTCGAATATGCCCTGATAGTCGGGGTACAGCCGGCCGAACAGCTCTTCGCGGGTTATGATGCCTGCGATGATGCGGCGTTTGTCAACGACGGGCACCGAATTGATTTTCTTTTTGAAAAAAATGCGCCACACATCCCGGAACGTGGAAGCCGGAGTTACGCTTACGAGCTTTCGGCTCATGACGTCGCCAACCTTCATGCTAAAAAAGTGTACGCCAAGATGCGCTACGCTGTCAACCTTCGCCTTCGGCGCAGGACTTTCATCTCAAGAAGCGACCGACGAAGGAGCGCCTGTGCTTCCCGCAGTTCCTCCCCTTTGACGCCGCGTTCGATGCGCTCCTGGGCGCGCGCCTGCGCTTTTTTGATTTCCGCTTCGTTGAGTTCCGCGGCATTTACCGCCCGCGAAACGAGCACGATCACGCGGTCGCGCGTCACTTCCATGAATCCGCCGCCGATTGCCAGAAAATATTCGTCCTGGCCTTTCGTTACTTTTACCTCTCCTTCGGTAAGCCTGCTAAACAGCGGTACGTGGTGCGCCAGTATCCCGACAACGCCGCGTGCGGTCGGCGCCGTTACCATATCGACCTCGTCGCTGTATGCCAGCCGTTCGGGGGTGATGATTTCCAGCTTAAAGCGGGTAGCGCTCATGCCTTTTTGACGTCGTCGATGGCGCCGACCATGTAAAACGCCTGTTCGGGTTTGTCGTCGTGCTTGCCGTCAAGGATTTCACCGAATCCGCGGATCGTTTCTTCGATGGGCACGTATTTGCCGGCGCGCGCCGTGTACTCCTCTGCCACAAACATCGGCTGCGAGAAAAATTTCTGGATTTTTCGCGCCCGCGACACGATGCGCTTGTCTTCGTCGGACAATTCCTCCATACCCAAAATGGCAATGATGTCCTGCAGGTCCTTGTAGCGCTGCAGCACTTTCTGCACGCCGCGGGCAACGTTGTAGTGTTTTTCACCCACGAGTTCCGGCGTCAGAATGCGCGAATTTGACGCGAGCGGGTCCACCGCCGGATAAATACCCTGCTCGGAAATCGACCGCTCGAGCGAAATGCTTGCGTCAAGGTGCGCAAACGTCGCAACCGGCGCCGGATCCGTGTAGTCGTCAGCAGGTACGTACACCGCCTGCACCGACGTGATGGAGCCTTTTTTCGTGGAGGCGATGCGCTCCTGCAGCGCGCTCATTTCCGAGGCAAGCGTGGGCTGGTAGCCGACTGCCGACGGGATGCGTCCCAAAAGCGCAGACACTTCGCTTCCGGCCTGCGCAAAACGGAAAATGTTGTCGATGAAAAGCAGTACGTCCGCCCCTTCACTGTCGCGGAAGTGTTCCGCCATCGTAAGACCGGTAAGAGCCACGCGAAGCCGTGAACCCGGCGGCTCGTTCATCTGGCCGAAAACGAGCGCGGTTTTATCGATGACCTTGGAATTTTTCATTTCGATCCACAGATCGTTTCCTTCGCGCGTCCGCTCGCCGACGCCGGTAAACACCGATACGCCGCCGTGCACCGTCGCGACGTTGCGGATGAGCTCCTGGATGAGCACGGTTTTCCCGACTCCTGCCCCGCCGAATACCGCGACCTTGCCGCCTTTGACAAACGGCGCGATAAGGTCGATGACCTTAAGGCCGGTCTCGAGGATTTTCGTTTTGACGTCCTGCGCCACAACCCCGGGAGCAGGCCGGTGGATTGGCGCGGTTTTGGTTTTGGGCGCGGGTTTCTCGTCTATGGGTTCGCCGACGACGTTGAAAATCCTGCCCAGCGTTGCTTTGCCGACCGGCACCGAAATCGGCGCGCCCGTATCGGCTACCTCGCTGCCGCGTTTAAGACCGTCCGTGGGGCCGAGCGCAATAGCGCGGACTTTTCCGCCGCCTAAATGCGCTGCTACCTCAAGAATGAGTTTTTTGCTCGCGACGAACTGCGACGGAACGTTAAGGGCGCTGTAAAGCGCAGGAAGTTCATTTTCGGCAAACGTAACGTCAACGACTGCTCCGATGATTTGCGTTATTTTTCCCGTATTCATATTTTTTTGTTATCCGCCGACTGCCATGCGCGCGGTCACCATGTCGGCAATTTCATACGTAATCTTTTCCTGTCTTGCTTTATTTAAAAGGAGCGTGAGCGCTTCCTGAAAGTCGAGCGCCGCGTCGGTTGCGTTTTTCATCGCAATCATCCGCGCCGAATGTTCGGACGCTTCCGCTTCGAGAATCGCGCTCCTGAGCTGATTTTCCAGATAATGCGGCAGAAGCGTGGAAAGCACGTCGTCAACTCCCGGTTCGATGACGAATTCCGAAAAATACAGCCCTTCATCCTTCACGCGTTTGAGTTCATCGGGAGAAAATCCGGTAAGCGGCAGCAGCAGTTTGCGTACCGGTTCCTGCTTTAAGGCGTTTACAAATCCGCTGTACACGACGTGGATTTCCCTGTACGTCCCTGCGGTAAACCCGTTGACAACCATCTGGGTAATCGCCGGAACCGCACCGGCAAACGGCATTGTGTCGGAAAAATCCGCAGAGAGCGAGGCGCCGGAGCGCACAACAAACGACGCGCCTTTTTTACCGAGAGCCACGACGTCGGTTTTTGCATCCCGCGGAAACCACTGGAGAAACTGCCGGAATAGCGTCGTATTAAGCCCGCCGCACAGGCCTTTGTTCGTGGAAATAAGAACGACGAGCGGCTTTCCTGCGGCGTTACCGTTGCCCAGCAGCGGATGGGTTGACTCGGTCCGGCCCGCCAGTTCGCGCGTTGCGGTATAAATTTTGTCCGCGTAGAGCTTTCCCTGCGACGCCAGTTCCTGCGCTTTTTTCATTTTGGATGCGGCAACCATCTGCATCGCGCGCGTAATCTGCGCGATGTTCTGCGCTGATTTAATTCTCCGTCGTATAAGCCTTATGCTTGCCATATGTCAGATGAACTTTTTCTTAAAATCCGCGGTGATTTTCTCCAATTCCTTCATGCTCTCATCCGTCAGCTTTCCGTCTTTGGCGATCGCGTGCGTTAATTTCCTGTGTACGGTGTTCATATGTGCAACGTATTTTTCCTCAAACTCGCCGACGCGCGTTACCGGCACGTCATCCAAAAACCCGTGCGTCCCGGCAAATATCGCAAGCACCTGGTCAACGACGCCCATCGGCGCAAACTGCGGCTGCTTTAATAGTTCGGTCATGCGGCTGCCGCGGTCGATAAGCGCGCGGGTAGCCGGATCCAGATCCGACGCAAACTGTGCAAATGCCGCCATTTCACGGTACTGTGCTAAATCCAGTTTGAGTTTGCCGGCAACCTGTTTCATGGCTTTTATCTGGGCGGCGCCGCCCACGCGCGAAACCGAAAGACCGACGTTGATCGCAGGCCGGAATCCCGCGTAAAACAGGTCTGCTTCGAGGTAAATCTGGCCGTCGGTTATGGAAATGACGTTCGTAGGAATGTATCCGGAAAGATCGCCGGCCTGCGTTTCGATAATCGGAAGCGCCGTGATCGAGCCGCCGCCCAAATCAGGTGACAGCCTGCATGCGCGTTCCAGAAGCCTGCTGTGAAGGTAAAAAACGTCGCCCGGATAGGCCTCGCGTCCCGACGGCCGCCTCAAAACGAGCGAGATCTGCCGGTACGCCCACGCGTGCTTCGTCAGATCGTCGTACACGACCAGGACGTCCTTACCCTCATCCATAAAATACTCGGCAATGGCGCAGCCGGCGTAGGGCGCTATATACTGAAGCGATGCGGGATCGGCGGCGTTTGCCGCAACGACGATCGTGTGCCCCATCGCGCCGCGGCTGGTGAGCGTATTGACGATCTGCGCCACGCGCGAGGCTTTCTGGCCGATCGCGACGTAAATGCACACGACGTTCTGGCCTTTCTGATTGATGATCGTATCGATGGCGATCGCCGTTTTTCCCGTACCGCGGTCGCCGATGATGAGTTCCCGCTGTCCGCGGCCGACCGGGATCATGCTGTCAATTGCCTTAAGCCCGGTCTGGAGCGGCGTCGTTACGGGCTGGCGTTTTACCACGCCCGGCGCAATTTTTTCGATCGGATAGTTCGTTTTTGCCGGGACTTTCGCTTTCCCGTCCAGCGGCGTACCCATCGGGTCAATCACGCGGCCGATGAGTTTATCGGAAACGCCCACGGATAAGAGCCTGTTGGTTCCTTTTACCTCAGTACCCGCGGCAATCGACAGGTAATCGCCCAGTACGATAATTCCCACCTCATCCTCCTCAAGGTTAATGGCAACGCCCGGCGTGCCCCCGGCAAATTCGACGATTTCCGAATACGCGAGGTTTGCCAGTCCCGTTACCTTGGCGACGCCGTCTGCTATTTCCCGCACCACGCCTTTGTAGCCCACCGTGACTTTCGGCGTGTACGCCTCAAGGCGTCGCATGATTTCCGCAGTCAGTGTATCGGTTTGTTTTGCCATAGTGTCAGCTTAAAAGCATGTGCCGTATGCCCTCAACGTCTGCCGCAACGCTCGCGTCCAGAAAAAAATCGCCCACGCGGATGGAAAAACCGCCGATGAGCGACCTGTCGATTGCCGCGGCGATCGGAAGGTTCCGCCTGAGAAACCGTTCAACGATGCTTCGTATGTTCATAAGTTGTTCTTTGGTGAGCGGACTTGCGGTTGTTACAACGATTTTGTCCGCGCGTTTGCTTTTGCCCGCCGCTTCGTCCAGAACCTGCGCCACCGTCGGCAGAAGGCTGGTTTGGCCGCGCGCAGAAAGAAACCCGAGAATGCCGGCGGCAACGGAACTTGATGTATTTGATGAGGTTTTCGTCATAGATTTAAGACAACTGCTTTGCCATCGCCTTGATGCGGCGGTCGATAATCGCTTTATGGTCTTTTGCGGTAAGCGACTGACTGATCGCTTTTCCGGCAATCGCGGATGCTATGGCGATCATTTCGTTTTTCAGTTTCCGCTCCATGTCGGCGCGTTCGGTTTCGATATCGCTTTTGCCTTTTGCGACGATCGCTTTGGCCTCCTCGTGCGCTTTGGCGATGATTTCGCTTTCCACGAGCTTCGCGGACTTTTTAGCTTCTTCCACGATTATCGCGGCTTCCTCTTTTGCCCGCGCGATAACTTCTAACCGCTTTGTCTCGGTTTTTTCCGCTTCGGTTTTGGCTTTCTCGGTGTACGCGAGCCCTTCTTCGATTTTTTTACGTCTGTCGGCAAGCGCCTTCAAAATCGGCTTATAGAGAAAGTACGTCAGAACCACCGCCATCACGGTAAAATTAAATACCTGTGTCAGAAGCTGTATCGGCTCAATGCCCAGTTGTTCCATGATAATCCTTTAGGTAAATTTGATAATCAGACTGATAACCAGCGCGTAAATGGCGACTGCCTCGGCAAACGCGATCGCCAGAATCATGTTCGTACGCACCTTATTTTCGGTTTCGGGGTTGCGGCCTATGGCCTGCAGCGCCCCAAGACCGATGATGCCGATCCCGATGCCCGGTCCGATTGCCCCCAGCCCTATGGCCAGTGCGCTTGCAATTGCTTTAACTGCCTGTGGATCCATACGTTTCCTCCTTTTTATACAAATTTTATAATGAGGCCGGTGACGAGCGCGTAAATGGCGATCGCCTCGGCAAACGCAATACCCAGAATCATACTCGTGCGGATTTCGTTTGCCGCCTCAGGGTTTCTCCCGATCGCGTTAAGCGCCGCGGCGGTAATAAGCCCGATGGCAATACCCGGCGTCATGCCGCCGATGGCAACGGTTAATCCTGTTGACAATGTTTTAATATCCATCCGATTCACCTCCTTTTCATCATGGCTCTAATGTCCCGCGGGCGCAGTGGCCTGGGCCAGAAACGCAGCGGTGAGCATCGAAAACACCAACGCCTGAATAAATCCGACGAAAAGTTCGAGACCCAAAAACGGCACGGGAACAAGCACCGGCATCAAAAACGCCATCACGGTTAAGAGCACCTCACCGGCAAATATGTTCCCGAACAGACGGAATGCAAACGAAATGATCTTCGTGAGTTCGCCCATGAGTTCCAGAAGCCCGACGAAAAAATAAATCGGATTTTTGAAATTAATGAACCGCGAGAGATACCCGAACCCGAGCGACTTGAGTCCGAAGTACTGTATGGTGACGACCGCGATTGCGGCAAGCGCGAGCGTCGTGTTTAAGTCTGCGGTTCCTGCGCGGAACAGCGGGATGAATTCACGGCTTCTAAGACCGATCGTACCGACCCCGGGCAGCAGTTCTATCCAGTTCATGGTAATGATAAACAGGAAAAGCGACGCCAACAGCGGAAAAAACGTCCCGACCTTCTCATGCAGCACCGATGCAAACAGCGAGTGAATTCCGTCAACGATGACCTCGGCCGCCGACTGCAGGTTGCCGGGCACCACCGAAAGTTTTCTCGTCGCGGCAACGGAAAGAACGGTAAGAATGGCCATGACGACCCACGTTGTCAACAGTGAATTGGTTACCGGGAGCCACCCCCACAGCGTGAAGAGTTTCTCGGCAATGATCGATATGCGGATGGCGGGCATAAATTCAAGAAATGACTTACGTTTCCTTTGATTCCTTTACGATAAAAAAAATGTTCGCGCCGGCCAAAAACACGCCCACAAAAATAAACGAGAGAGTCATCCGCGGCGCTGCATTGAATTTCGCGTCCAGCAGCTGCCCCAGTAATGCTCCCCCTGCAATCGGCAGTGAAATCGCAAATCCAAGCTCTGATGCAATGGAAAGTACCTGTAAAAATTTCCCTTTTGGTTCTTCGGTTTTTTGCGGCGCTGCCTCTTCAACGAGCCTGCTTTGTGTGCTCCCGCTCCCGAGCTTGAGCACTTTGCGTGTTTTCACTCCAATGCAATTGTAATTTTAGCCTTCGTTTTCGTCAAGAGGGGAAACCTTGTCAGCAAGCACGGTAAGCCGGTCATCCTTTTCGTCAATTTTGCCCGTAACGATAACGAGCGCGTCCGCATGCCACAAATCCGCAGACTGCCCGTACACTTTAGGAAACACGACAACTTCAGTGGAACCGGTAAGGTCTTCGATGCGCGCAAACGCCATCTCGTTGTTGGCCGCGCGGGTGAATATTTTTTTGACCGATACCACAATGCCGGCAATGGTAACGCGTTCGCCCACGCGGGAGGGCGATATGTCGGCAATACCGGTAAACGTCCCGTCCCCCAGTTTTTTGCGGTGCGGCTCGAGCGGATGGGTCGTAAGATAAAAACCCAGCAGTTCTTTTTCGTACCCCAGAAGTTCCGCCTGCGTCACCTCAGGCAGGGGGGGAAGCGCAAAGGACGACTCGTGTTCGTCATTGCCAAATAGTCCCTGCTGGCCCGACGATGCCGCTTTTTTGTGTTTGTGCGCTGCCGCCAGAAGGTCAGAAAGCCCGGCAAGCATCGCAGCGCGCGTCCCGAACGCATCCATGCTTCCCGCGCGTATAAGGCTCTCCAGTGTTTTCTTATTGACCTTTGCCGTATCCACGCGCGAAACGACGTCCTGCATGCTCGTAAATTTCCGGCTGCGGCGCGCCGCAAGAATGCTTTCGATCGCAGCGGTGCCGACGTTTTTTATCGCCGACAGCCCGAACCGGATTTTATTTGCCTCGATCGTAAATTCGACGTCAGACCTGTTGATGTCCGGCGGCAGGAGCGCAATGCCCGTGCGCCTGCATTCTGCAACGATCGCTGCTATCTTGTCGTCGCGCGCCGTGCCGGTGTTTGCGCGCGATTCCGCGGTTAAGACGGCCGTCATGAATTCAACCGGATAATTTGCCTTGAGGTACGCCGTCTGGTAGGCGATCATTGCGTAACAGGCAGCGTGCGCTTTGTTGAATCCGTATCCGGCAAACGGTTCAATCAGCGTAAATATTTCTTCGGCTTTTTTGCGCGTCATGCCGTTTTTCACGCACCCCTCGATGAACTTTTCCTTCTGTTTTTTCATCTCGGTCGGGATTTTTTTGCCGACTGCTTTGCGCAGCTTATCCGCGTCTCCCCACGAGTACCCCGCAAGCGTTATGGCGGTTAAAAGTACGTCATCCTGATAACAGATAATCCCGTACGACTGTTTGAGCACGTCTTTGAGCCGTGGATCGGGATACTGAATAAGATTCGCATCGTGTTTGCGCCTGATGAATTCCGGAATAACCTGCATAGGTCCGGGCCGAAACAGCGCGACCATCGCCATCAGATCAAAGATGTTCGTGGGTTTGAGATCCTTAATGTATCTTCGCATGCCGGCGGACTCGAGCTGAAACACGCCGGTCGTTTCGCCGCCGGCCAGGGCCGCATACGTTTTCTTATCGGTCAGCGGAATTGCGGAAAGGTCGATGTCTTTCCCCTGAACCGTTTTGATAAACCGCAGCGCCTGCGACATGATCGTAAGATTCCGGAGCCCCAGAAAATCCATTTTAAGAAGCCCGACGCCGTCCTCGCCGATCGTGTACATGTCGTACTGGGTAATGATGCGCTCGCCCTTGCTTTCTTTCTGGAGCGGCGTGTAGGTAACCAGCGGCCGGTCCGCAATGACGACGCCGGCCGCGTGCACCGACGCGTGACGCGCAACGCCTTCGAGCCGTCGGGCAACGTCGAGCAGGCGTTTGGTTTCCGGCTCGGTTTTGTACGCGAGCGAAAGCTCCGGCGACTGCTCGATTGCTTTTTCAATCGTCATTGGGCTTCCCTGGTAGCCCGGCGGAATCATGCGGCTTATCCTGTCCGGCGCCGCATACGGCATGCCGAGCGCTCTTCCGGCGTCCCGTACCGCGCCGCGGGCTTCCATGGTGCCGAAGGTAATAATCTGCGCAACCTTGTCCTGACCGTAGCGGCTCGTTACGTATGCGATGACTTCGTCGCGCCGGTCGTCTTCGAAATCCAGATCAATGTCCGGCGGGCTGGGGCGGGACGGATTTAAAAACCGCTCAAACGGCAGGTTGAAGTACAACGGGTTTATGCCGGTAATGTTGAGGATGTAGGAAATAATCGAGCCGGCCGCAGACCCTCTGCCCGGGCCCACGCTTATGCCGTTCTGTTTTGCCCAATTGACGAAGTCCTGCACGATGAGGAAATACGTCGAGTACCCTTTCGTGTTAATTATCTCGAGCTCATAATTAATCCTGCGCTGTATCTCGGCCGTAAGATCGGGGAATTTCTGCGGCGCGCGGATTGCGACGAGTTTGGCCAGGTACGCGGACGGCGTTTCCCCCTGCTGCAGCGGATAGTGCGGCAGGATCCATTTGCCGACCGACAGATTTATGTCGCACATCGCGGCGATTTTCGCGGTATTTTCGATTGCATCGGGGTACCGGATAAACAGTCCTTTCATTTCCTCCGGCGAGCGCATGTAGAAATCCGGACTCTCGATCATCGAAAGCGGCCGGTTTTTTTCCAGAATCGTATGCTGCGTCTGCACGCACAGGAGAATTTCCTGCGCCTGGGCATCTTCGGCGTCCACGTAGTGCACGTCGTTGGTCGCAACGAGCGGTATGCCCAGTTTCCGCGACAGTGCGATAAGTTTTTCGTTTATCTCGTCCTGCAGCGGAATGTGCGGATGCTTCTGGATTTCGATGTAATAATGATCGGCGCCGAAAAGTTCCGCGTATTTCGTAGCGGCCGTTTCCGCCTCTTTCTCTTTCCCTTCACGCAGCAGGCTCGCCAGCTGCCCCTGCAGGCACGCGCTGGTTGCGATGAGCCCCTCGTGATGTTTCGTTAAGAGTTCGAAATCTATGCGCGGTTTGTAGTAATAGCCCTCAAGATGCGCAAGGGTAACGAGTTTCATGAGATTTTGGTAGCCGGTCTCGTTTTTTGCCAGTAAAATAAGATGGTACGGGTCGCGGTCAATGTCCCCTTCCTTGTCAAAACGGCTCCTGCGGGCCACGTACGTTTCAACGCCGAGAATGGGTTTTATGCCGGCCGCCTTTGCCTTGAGGTAAAACTTAAAACTCCCGTACATCGAACCGTGGTCGGTAATGGCCAGCGCGTTCATGCCGAAGGATTTCGCCCGTTCGATGAGATGATCGAGTTTACCCAACCCATCGAGCAGTGAAAATTCGCTGTGCGTATGGAGGTGTACGAAATCA
>CAYWVJ010000008.1:5428-9430 GCA_964461825.1 uncultured Gammaproteobacteria bacterium | reverse complement strand
ACCCAACCCATCGAGCAGTGAAAATTCGCTGTGCGTATGGAGGTGTACGAAATCAGACATACTTATTTTTTGACCTCAAGTGACCGCAGTGACGAATCCCACCGTTTTACCGATTGTAATTTATTAATTTTTCCAAAATACATCGCCTGGTCGGCCCGATGAACCAATTCATCAACGCTTAACCTCCCATCCGCTATCGGATTATAATCTACGACGCCCATATCTATCTGAAGCGAATTGTAGGGCTGATTTTCTTTTTGCAAGGATGTGAGCAGCCGCTCGCGTAAAAAATCGGGCACACGTTTATCGCCATCGCGTAAAAGTACTATGTCTTCATCTCCCCCGTACCGGCCGGCGGCGTCATATTCGCGGATACTGTTCCGAAGGCCCGTACCAGTGAGCTTCAGCGCAAAATCACCCGTTCGATGGCCGAATTGATCGTTAATTTCCTTGAAGTTACGTACGTCAGTGAATACTATCTGAATGGTCTCTCCTCTTCTTTCTGCCTGCGCCATCGCTTCCCGTATCTCTCGGAGTATAGCTCTGCGAGAAAGCAGGCCAGTCGTAGCATCGATATCAGCTTCTTTCCGAAGTCTTTCAGAATATTGGCCGTACGCCACGCGGTCCCGGGCGTGACGTTCCAATGCCTTCACTGTCGTATCAGGGTTTTTTTTCAGAAGCGCGTCGGCTTCGGCCACAATAATCTGTGCAAAACTGCTTTTTTGGGATTTTGGACTTAAATTTTCAGACGTAATTTCCGGCATATTTTTTAAGTTTCTCCATAATTTTCTCTGCGTCACCTTTGCCGTTTACCGCGCGCATGACCTGCCCGACGAGAAACATGAGCGATGCGGTTTTGCCTTTTTTGTAGTCCGCGACTGCTTTCGGATTGTCGGCAATCACTTTTTGGATTACGTCATCGGGAACGTCCGAAACCTGCGCTGCCGTAAGGATTGATGCAACAAGCTGGGCTGGAAGAACTTCGTCAACGGCGATTTTTTTGTTGATGATCCAGTTCGCGAGTTTTTTGGCCGGAACGCGCCCGAGTTTCACACACTCCTCAAAATAATCGGCCGATTGTTTCGTTTCGGTCAGCAGATCCGCATCGTAATTATTCAGCCCGTATTCGTTCATGAACCGTTGTTTTTTTGCATCCGGCAACTCAGGAATCTGGCGTCCGATCTCGGATATCTGACCCGGGTTAAACCGCAGCGGCGGAATGTCCGGTTCGGGAAAATACCGGTAATCTTCGGCCTCTTCTTTTTTGCGCTGCGGTACGGTTATCCCCTTGTCCTCATCCCAGCCGCGCGTTTCCTGCATGGGTTTGCCGCCGGCCCGGATAATCTTTGTTTGCCTGGCTATCTCATAATCGATCGCGCGCTTCACAAACGTAAACGAGTTAATGTTTTTAACCTCGACTTTATACCCAAATCCGATGGAAATATTCGGCTCAAGCCGCATGGAACCTTTTTCCATATCCGCGTCGGAAATCTCAAGATACCGGATGATCTGGTGCAGTTTTTTCAGGAATTCCTTTGCCTGATCGGCCGAGCGGATGTCCGGCTCGGTAACGATCTCAACCAGCGGCACGCCGCTCCGGTTAAAATCCACGAGGGTCGCGTTTTTTTGATGGACGAGCTTGCCGGTATCTTCCTCGAGATGCACGCGGCGGATGCGAACGCGGTCATACGACGTTTCCACGAGGCCGCCCGTGCAAAGCGGCTGGTCGTACTGCGAAATCTGGTAGCCTTTCGGCAGATCGGGATAAAAATAGTTTTTCCGGTCGAATTTGGAAAATTCGGAAATTTTGCACCCCAACGCCAGACCTAATTTTATCGTCCACGCGATCGCTTTGCCGTTGGGCACCGGCAGCGCTCCCGGCATCCCTAAGCATACCGGGCACGTCTGGGTATTGGGTTTTTTGGCGAAATGATCGGCCGGGCAGCCGCAGAACATCTTGCTCTGGGTTGCAAGCTCTACGTGGATTTCCATGCCGATAACCGGCTCACGAAGCGTGTTCATATGCGTATGCCGCCTGTAAAATTTTTTCCTCCTGCCAGCAATTGCCGACGATGTTGAGCCCCAGATACAAATTCGTCTTTGCGTCGCGCGCCATAGGCACGCTCACCGCCGGAAGCCCGGCAAGAGAACTCGGTTCCACGAGTTTATCCGCAAGCTCCCCGAACATCGGATTGCCGCGGGATGCTCCAAGCGGCAGCGCGTACCCGGGGCTCGTAAGCGAAATAAGGAGGTCGTACGTTGCAAACAGTTTTTGAAAATCCCGGACGTAGAGATTGCGGACTTTCTGCGCCTGCACGTAATAACGGTCGGCGTAACCCTTCGTAAGGGTAAACGTGCCCAGCATAATCCGCCGTTTTGCTTCCTGGCCGAAGCTCGACCGGTCATTGCCGTAGCGGATGCCGTCATACCGCGCCAAGTTGCTTGAAACCTCGCTTCGCTGCACGACGGTGTACACGGCTACCGCCGCCTCTGGCGGCATAATCGGGGCAACGTCAACATGCGCGCCAAGCCGTTCGAAGACTTTAGCCGCATCAAGAATTTCTTTTCCCATCGACTGGTAACAGACGCCGATACGCATGCCTGCCGCGCCCTTCTTGAGATTTTTTGTAAAATCGGGAACCGGTTGCGGGGACGTGGTCGCGTCGTACGGATCATGGCCCGCGATGTGTGTAAGAAGGAGCGCGCAGTCCTCGACGGTTTTTCCGAGTACGCCCGGCGAATCGGTTGACGAGGCCATCGCAATAACGCCGTAGCGGCTGACGCGTCCGTAGGTGGGTTTGACGCCGACCACTCCGCACCAGGCTGCGGGTTGGCGGATGGAGCCGGCGGTTTCGGTTCCGAGTGCCGCGCCGCACATATCGGCGGCAACAGCCGCGGCCGACCCGCCGCTTGACCCGCCGGGAAGAAATGCGGGGTTCCTCGGATTTTTGGTCACACCGAAATCGCTCGTTTCCGTACTGGAACCGTGCGCCCACGCGTCCATGTTCGTTTTTCCGACGACCACCCCTCCTGCTGCCCTGAGCCGCGAAATGGCGGTCGCGTCAAACGCCGGCGTAAAATCCCGCAAAACATTTGATGACGCGGTCGTTTTCATTCCCGCGGTCAGAAAATTATCCTTCACCGCAACCGGCGCGCCGGCTAGCGGGGTATTAAGAAGTTTTTCGGCTTTGGCGAGCGCTTCGCTGTCGAGCGCAAGATAGACGTTGAATTTCTCATTTTTTTCGGAAATGGCGTTATGAACATCGCGGTACAGCTCCCCATGCGAAATTTCTTTCGCCCTGAGTTTTGCTACCATCTGGGTCAGCGTGAACGTATTACGTTTCATTAAAAATTTTTCCGACGACGAAATAGCCGTTGTGCGTTCGTTTTGCATTTGCCAGCGCCTGAACCTGTGTAAACGTCCGCGCGGCGTCTATCTCGTCTTCCCGCGTGACGTTCTCGAGCGCCGTTACCTGACTTACCGGCTCAACCCCCGTTACGTCAATGTTTTTTAGCGTGTCAAGAACGCCCAGAACTTTCGTAAAACCCGCTGCGAGATCTTTCTTCTCATCGTGGGTAATGGGGATATTTGCAAGCTTGGCTACTTTACGGACATCCATGCCCCCATTATACTTACGGATATGCAGAAATACCAGACTATTATGGAGCGGATGCTCACGGAAAATCGGGAGTTGTTTGAAAATTTCAAACAGGTTCATGCGGCATACGCCCTCAATCCCGATGCCAATAAAGATCGTTTTAACGCTTTGGGACGGGACGTATTGGATGTTATCCGTGCATATGAACGAATCCTCTGCGGAAAAACAGAATCGGGTCAATACGGAAAATTTTCCTCAAATCTGTCGCAAAAATTTTGGCGCGAAATCCGTGCCGTGTATCCAAAAATTGATTTTATCGGTGTACAATAATTTAGCTTCGCCGTGTAATTCGTACACCCGACGGGTGTACTGGCTTTACACCCTTTCTTTTTCAATAAATTCA
>CAYWVJ010000008.1:0-5328 GCA_964461825.1 uncultured Gammaproteobacteria bacterium | reverse complement strand
TTCGTACACCCGACGGGTGTACTGGCTTTACACCCTTTCTTTTTCAATAAATTCATGCGCCTGCCATTCAAGAGAATCGTCCAACGGCTGCAGCGCAATTTTCTTTTCATATTTTACCTCAAGCGCTTTTTGGATCAGCCAGTCGGCTACGTGCGGATTTTTGGGTAAAAACGGACCGTGCGAATAGGTTGCGATGCAGTTTTTGTACACCGCGCCTTCGGTCCCGTCCTGCCCGTTGTTGCCACACCCTTTGATGATTTTTGCAAAAGGTTGAACACTGCCAAGATACGTCCTTCCGCCGTGATTTTCGAATCCGACGATCGTTTTGCCGTCGGGAAGTTTGGCGATTGTATTCCCGATGCAGCGCGGCACATCCTTGCCGAAATGTTTGCTCACCATGTCAAATATACCCAGGCCAGGCAGTTTTTTCCCGTCACCGGTCATGTAATATCGGCCTAAAAGCTGCGGCGAGCCGCAGACAAACAACCCCGGTACTCCGCGGTCAAAAAGTTTTTTCAGCGCCGGGCCTTTTTTCAAAAGATCCTCGATCGCAATGCCCTGCTGCCGGTCCTGCGCGCCGCCGCCGAACACGAGGTCAACAGATTGCAGGTCGTGGATCGTAGATTGAAAATCAATGGGTTTAATTGCTACGTCAATAGTTCTCCATTCGCACCGCTTTGTCAGTACGAAAATATTCCCCCTGTCGCCGTACGTACTCATAAGTTCCGGATACAGCCACCCGATAATAAGTTTCATATATTTACACACATCGAATGTGATATAGCTTCACACATCGTGTAGTTAAAGGATTTTCCTTCCGGTCAACCGTTTCCTGATGTCGAGCATCGCGGAATATGTCGGTAAAATCCAGCGGACATTTTCGGGAATTTCGTCAACAATTGTTGCCGTGATACCTGCGTACTTAAGCCGCAGCGCCATGTCGAGCTTTCTGTCGCCGGTCACAAAATACGTAAACTGCGGATATTCCTCGAAATCCACGTCCCAAATCCACGAAACGTCCCGTCCGTCGGGAATGCGGTCATTAAGCGCCAGAAGCACACCTCCGCCGCTGCCCGCCTGTGCAATCGTACGCAATGATTCATTGAACCCGGTCGGGTTTTTTGAAAGCAGAATGGTTTTATTTCCTATCGTCTCCATCCTTCCGAAGGCCGGCGTAAAATGCGACAAATCACCGCGAATGCCCAGCGCGCGGGCAACAAGCACCGCGGCGGTTGCATTGTACCGGTTATATACGCCCGCAACCGGGCTTTTCACGGAAATTTTTTCAATTTTGGGTTTCGTAAACGAACAGCGGCCGCACGACCACTCGCCCATGTGCGAAAAATACACGCCGGAAAACACAAGCCGGGCGCCGCAATTCGGGCAATAAATCGCATCGGTTGCGTGCTGCATTTTCGGCAAAAAAAGTCCGGGATCGCCAAGGCCGAAATAGGTGACGTCTGTTTTGAGTTTCGACCCGATGAACGCCAGATGCGGATCATCGGCGTTGATGATCATGTGGGCATGGGTTTTTTTTAATGCCTGCAGCCAACTATCCGCAACCGCATCCACTTCGCCGTAACGGTCCAGCTGGTCGCGGAATACGTTAAGAAGCACGATGATTTCCGGCGAAATGTCCTTGAGGATGTTGGGCAGCGTGGCCTCGTCGACCTCAAAAATATAATACGGTTCGCGGGGATGAAGAAGCAGCGTTGATACTAAGCCATTGTCGAGATTTGCACCCGATGCGTTCCGCACGCCGCCGATTGCGGTTTCTATCATCTTTGCCGTCGTTGTTTTTCCGTTTGTACCCGCTACAAGGATAATCCTCGTAGGTTTTGACAGGATGCGTAAAATTTTCGGCTGGATCCGCAGCGCAATTTCCCCTGGCCACGTTGCTCCGGCGCCCAGATGAAGCGTTGTGCTCACCAACGCGGTTAATTTTCCCAGCAAGATTGCAAGATACGTTCGCAGGTTCATCACATTGCTCGTAACAGCTTTATCCGTTCCGCGAGCGGCGGGTGCGTGTCGAAAAGCCCCGCAAACCACGACCCGAAGTTTTTGTTTTTAAACGGATTGGTAATATACAGGTGTGCGGTGGCGTTGGTTGCCGCCTCAAGCACTTCTTTATCCTTCGATAATTTCTCGAGCGCCCGCGCAAGACCCTCGGGATACCGCGTAAGGTACGCGCCGGATGCGTCTGCCAATAGTTCGCGTTTGCGAGAAACAGCAAGCTGGATGATCGTCGCGATAACCGGCGAGAGAATCGCAAGCACGATGCCGATGACAAGGAAGACGCCGCCGAGGTTATCGTCGCGGTCCCGATCCCTGCGGCCGCCGCCCCACCAGAGGCTGCGCAAGAATATGTCCGCCAGAAACGCGACCGTACCGACCAGTACCGCCACAACCGCCATAAGCCGCGTATCGAAATTTTTGATGTGCGAGAGCTCGTGCGCGATCACGCCTTCAAGTTCCCGTCGTTCGAGCCGCGACAGAATGCCCGTCGTTGCAACGACGACGGCGTGTTTCGGGTCGCGGCCCGTGGCAAACGCGTTCATCGCCGTATCGTCAATGACGTACAGTTTCGGTTTCGGTAAGCCCGCGGCAATCGCGAGATTCTCCGCGACGGTGTAAAAATCGAAATCGCGCGTTCGGTCGGCAGGCCGCGCACCGCTCATGGCAAGCACCACACCGGCACCCCAGTAGTAGGACGCAAAACTGGAAACGACCGAAAAAATCACCGCGATAAACAGCCACGAGTTGCCGTACCCCAGCGCATTGCCCATGACGTAGGAAACGAAAACGACAAACGCCACGAACCCCGCCATAAACAGGTACGATTTCGTGATGTTCGAATTAATCTGCGAAGTAATGGTCATGCACTACGAAAAATTTACTTTCACGGGTTTTCGCTCTTCCTCAGTCGCGCCAAAGAATTCTACCTGCGGGAAACCGAGCATTTCGTTTACGAGCGTGTTCGGGAACGTACGGATTTTGGTGTTAAATTCCATGACCGAATTGTTGTAGAACTGGCGCGCGTACGCCACTTTATCCTCGGTATCGGAAAGCTCCTTCTGCAGCTGCATGAACGTATCGTTTGCCTTGAGGTTCGGATAGTTTTCCCCCAGCGCGATGAGTCGCGAGAGCGTATTGGAAAGCATATCGCTTGCTTTTGCCTTTGCAGCCATGCCCTGCGCGCCGAGCATCGCCTTGTGCGCATCGGTAACCGCGGTAATAATCGTTTTCTCGTGTTTGGCGTACCCTTTGACGGTTTCGACGAGATTCGGAATAAGATCCGCGCGCCGCTTGAGCTGCACGTCAATCTGGCTCCACGCTTCCTCAATCTGCGTTTTGAGCGCCACAAGCCCGTTATACAGCGACCACACGTACAGCACCAACAACGCGAGAATTCCCAAAACGATCCATGTTACCGGCATAGCCACCTCCTTAATGCATTATAGTCCAACGCATTCACGATGTCATGTTTGACAGCCCATCCGCGCCGCGCGACCGATACGCCGTAGCGCATAAGATCCATGTGTTCTGCCTCATGCGCGTCGGTATTGATGCAGAATTTCAAGCCCTGTTTCTTCGCGTCAAACACCAGGGAGTCGGGCAAATCCAGTCTGTCGGGGTACGCATTAATTTCAAGCGCTATATCGTGTTTCCTGCATGCGGCAAAAACCTCCGGCCAGTCTGCATCTATCCCTTCCCGTTTTGATAACAGCCGCGCAGTCGGGTGACCGAAAATCCGCACTTTTTTATTTGCCGTAAGGCCGGCAATTATCCGCTTCGTTATCGCTCCGCGCTCCATCGTAAAACTTGAGTGGATCGAGACGATTGCCGCGTCAATATATGCAAAAGCCGCATCCGGAAGCGCTAATGTACCGTTCGGAAGAATATCGATTTCGCACATGAGTAAAATATGTACCCGTCTGCCGGCGGGCAGGCCCGATGCCAACTTTTTGTGTTCAAAATATTCCTTTCGTCGCTTCATTATGGCCACTATCTCGCTTTCCGTATGATTAGTAACACTCGGATTATGGTCGCTTATGCCGATGTATTCGTACCCGAGCTTCGCTGCTTTTGCAACGAGCGTCTCAACCGGGTCGGCGCCCAGGTCGTGCGACGGCGAAAGATTATAATCCGAGTGCACATGAAGATCACCTTTTATATCGCGAAGTTCGATAAGGTTGGGCATGGGTAGGGTTAGTTCGCCTTTATCCTCACGAAGTTCGGGCGCAATGTACGGAAGCCCCAGCGCGCGGTAGAATGATTCCTCGGTCGGGTATTCCGTGAGTTTACCCCTGCATTTTATGCCGTACTCGGAAAGCGACATCCCTTTTTTGAGCGCAAGCGACCGCAGGGCGATGTTATGGTTTTTACTGCCGGTAAAATACTGGAGCATCGCGCCGTATGCACTGGGTTTTTGCACCCGCAGATCCACCTGACGACCGTTGTGGAGGCGCAGCGATGCGCCGGTTGGCCCCTGCTCAATGATTTTCTCGTGCGGATAGGTTACAAACGTATCGATAACATCGTCCGGCTTTGTCGTGGCAACCGCAATGTCGATATCGCCGATCGTGGCAACCTGACGCCGCAGGCTTCCCAGGGCGTCAATGCGCCTCACCGCCGGATTTTTCTTCATGTAGTTCATGACGTCGCGCGCGATGCCGTCGGCAACCGGCAGCGACATCCGGTTTTCCTTTATTGCGCCCTTTTTATACGTTGCGATATTGGCGGCAATGTCCGCCTGGGATTTTTCCCCGAACCCTTCGATCGGCGCAATCTTACCCTTGGCAATTGCTCTTTCCACGTCGCGGATAACCGTTTTTTCGCCGGTCAGATGCAGCGCCCTCACAATCCTGTACGCCTTCCTGGGTCCGACGCCCGGGATGCGAAGCAGCGGATAAACGGCTCCCGGGAGTTTACCCATCACCGCATCAAAATGTTTTGCATGCCCGGTACGGAAAAGTTCGTCGAGGTGCTGCGCGATCGACGGCCCCACGCCCGGCACGTCGCTGAGTTTTTTATCATCCCAGTAATCCTTAAGATCGCTTGTCAGGTGTTCGATGCTGGTTGCCGCGCGTTCGTACGCAATAATCTTAAACCTGTTTTCGCCGAGAATCTGATATGCAGCCGCAACGCGACGCAGAAGTTCCGCAATTTCGAGGTTGGTCATTTGGCATTAGCGTAGCATATTGGAAATTGGAATACCAATTCAGTATAATTGCTTAGCAATTGGATCCGTGGTGTAGCCTGGCCTAACACGCGTCCCTGTCAAGGACGAGATCACCGGTTCAAATCCGGCCGGATCCGCAGCTGCCT
>CAYWVJ010000007.1:15963-21920 GCA_964461825.1 uncultured Gammaproteobacteria bacterium | reverse complement strand
TATAGCCCGTAACCCTCCGTCGCTTTCCTGGGATGAGGTTTCCATCGGATACAACGCGTACAGCATATTGAAAACCGGACGCGACGAGCACGGAAAATTTTTGCCGTTTGACGCGTTTGCCGCGTACGGCGATTACAAACCGCCGCTTGCCGTTTACGCAACCGTGCCGTTCGTCGCCGCTTTTGGTCTAAATGAGCTGGCGGTCAGACTTCCGTCCGCGCTTTTCGGAACGCTTACGGTACTGCTGACGTATTTTCTTGTTAATGAGTTATTTCGTAAATCACGCGCACCGGCGCTTCTAGCGAGTTTTCTCTTGGCGGTTTCGCCGTGGCACGTAAATCTTTCGCGCGCGGGATTTGAGGCAAACATCGCGCTGTTTTTTATCATTTTAGGTGCATGGTTCGTATTGCGCGCACGAACGTTTCCGAAGCTTTGGTTAATTGCATGGCTTCCGTTCGTTGCATCCATCTACACGTTTAACAGTTCGCGAGTATTCGTGCTCCTTTTTGCGCCGGCCATTCTGTGGTTTACACGGAACGAAATCCTTGCGAATAAAAAGTTCGTTGTCATCGGGCTTCTAATTGCCGCACTGGCCGCCGCGCCTATCGTGCCGCATTTGGCATCCCGCGAAGCGCGGCTCCGGTTTACCGAGGTCAACATTTTTACGGACCTTTCGGTCGTGACAACCGCCAATGCGCGAATCGCGCGCGAACCCGCGAGCATCATCGGAAAAATCGTAAACAACCGGCGCGTCGGGTACGTGCGGAGTTTTCTCATGCACTTTACGGATAATCTGCAGCCGCAGTTTCTGTTCGTTACGGGAGACGGCAATCCGAAATTTTCCATTCAGGATGTGGGGCAACTGTACATGATTGAAGCGCCGTTTTTTGCAATCGGTATATTTGCATTGTTTCTGGCAAATCCCTCGGTTGCCGCGCTTCTGGTCTGGTGGATTACGGCGGCCATTATCCCTGCCGCAACCGCACGCGAAACGCCGCATGCGCTGCGGATCCTCAACTCGCTTCCGACGTGGCAGATATTTATCGCGTACGGCATATACACAACGTATGCATCAGTCCGGTGGAAAAAACTGTTTACGTTCGCGGTTGCCGCGGCCTACGCTGTCAGCGTCATCTACTATCTGCAGACGTACTGGCGGCAGTATCCGTACGAATATTCCGCGGAGTGGCAGTACGGATACCGCGAAGCCATCGCGGCAGTCGCGCCGATTGCGTCGAAATATGACAAAATTGTCATAACCGATGCGATAGGCAGGCCGTACATGTATACGCTGTTTTACACGAAGACGGCACCGTCTGAGTTCTGGAAAACGAAAAAAGACTATTTTGATGCGGCCGGATTTTATCACGTTGACGGGTTCGGAAAATTCATTTTCGGCGGGACGCTGCCCGACACGCTTGACCCGCGGGCGCTGTACGTCTGGAATGCGGGAGCAGCGCCGCGCGGCGCCCGGCGTATAACGACCGTCCGTCTGTTAGACGGAAACCCGGTGCTCGATATTTTCGACAGCGGTTCGGTATCCTTATGAAAAAAACAATGCTGTTCCTTTTTATCATTCTTGCCGTTGCGGCATTCTTGCGTTTCTACAGACTGGGGGAAGTTCCCGTAAGTCCTGATTGGGATGAGGTTGCGCTCGGATATAACGCGTATTCGATTGCGAAAACCGGCCGCGATGAATACGGAACGTTTTTGCCGCTGGCACTGCGTTCCTACGACGATTACAAACCGCCGCTCTACGTGTATCTTACCGTCCCTTCGGTTGCGCTGTTTGGATTGTCGGTCTGGTCTGTCAGGCTTCCGTCGGCGGTGATGGGCGTGCTGGCGGTACTGGGCGTGTACGTTCTGGTTATGGAGCTTTTCAAACGGCGGGACGTTTCTCTCGTGTCGTCATTATTGTTGGCTATTTCGCCGTGGCACATTCAGTTTTCGCGCATCGCATTTGAAGCGAACACCGGTATCACGGTGCACATCTTTGCGTTTGCCGCATTTCTGGCGGGGCTTAAAAGGCGCATATTTCTTCCTATATCGGCGCTCCTTTTCGGTGTGGGGCTTTTTGCGTACCACAGCGAGCGCGTATTTTTGCCGCTTATGGCGGTTCTGCTTGTGATCGTACTGCGGAAACAGCTTTTTGTCAGGAAAAATACGTGGGCGCTGGTGGTATCCGGCCTCATCGGCGCGGTGTTTGCGGCAGCGCTTCTGCCGATACTTTTCGGCAAAACAGGGCTCCTGCGGCTGCAGGGCACGAGTTCGTTTACCGACCAGACCGGGCTGCTTGCGCGCGACATAAGAAAGTTAGAAAGGGATAAAGCGTCCGGAGACGTTTTGGGGCAGATCCTCGATAACAGACGGATCGTCTATGCGCAAACGGTTTTTGCGGGGTACCTTTCTTCTTTCTCGTTCAGGTGGCTTTTTCTGACGGGCGACAATCCCCGGCACCACGCGCCGGATATGGGATTACTGTATCTTTGGGAACTGCCGTTTTTGCTCTACGGCATGTACTGGGTGCTCAAACACGGGAGTCCTCCGCTAAAACGCATTCTCGTTGGCTGGCTGCTGTTTGCGCCGGTAGCGGCCGCTCCCACCACCGGTCTTCCGCATGCGATCCGGACCCTCGTATTTCTTCCGGTATTCCAGATTTTTACCGCCGTGGGTGTGGTGCATGGCTTTCCGCGGAACAGATTGTTCGCGCTCTTGTACGGGGTGTTTATTCTCTTTAACATCGCGTATTGGAGCGACATGTATTTTGTGCAGCAGAATCCCGAGAATTCCGAATACTGGCAGTACGGATATAAGGAAGCGGTTGCGGTTACCGAGCGGCTGAAAAACCGGTACAAAAAAATCGTCGTATCCACGAAACTCGAGCAGTCCTATATGTTTTTCCTTTTCTATACCAGGTTCGATCCGCGTGCATATCTTGCGTCGGGCGGCACGAAATCCGGCAGTTTTGCGGAAAAGAAGAATGCGTTTGATACATATGAGTTCAGGCCGATTGAATGGTCAAAGGAAACGCGCGACGGCACCATTCTTTACGTCGGCGATCCGCAGGATATGCCGCACGGCAACGTCGCAAACATAACGTTCTTAAACGGCAAACCGGCGATTGAAATCGCGGATCAGCCCAACGGTGCTCCATGAAAAAACTGCTTCTCATCGGTATTTTTTTGTGGGGCGTCGCGCTTCGGGCGGTGGAAGTCATAAGCGGCAATTACCTTTTCGGGTTTGACGTCGGCCGTGATTTATTGGTGGCAAGAAGCATCGTTGAGGCGCATAAGTTTACGCTCATCGGGGCGGAAATCGGTTCGGGAGTAGCAGGCATCAACGGCATCTTTCAGGGTCCGGGATATTACTACCTGCTGGCTTTTGTATATTGGCTGTTCCGCGGAAATCCATACGGAGCGCTTCTTACCATGTTCGTTTTCGGCGTTGCCGCACTTGCCGCAGTTTACTGGACGGTGAAACGCATGTTCGGCCGTGCAACCGCTGCCGTTTCGCTGTTTCTTGCCGCAGTGTCGCCGCTTCTTGTTTCTCAGTCGAGATTCATCTGGGCGCCGCACCCTGCCTCGGTTCTTATCGTGTTGTTTTTCTATTTCGTTTTTTCCATACCGAAAAATCCGCGGCTTTTTACCGCGCTTGCCGTTCTTGCCGCGGGCCTGACGTATCATTTTGAATTTGCCATGACCGTGCCGCTTTTATTGGCACTCGGTATCGCCGTACCGGCGGTCTACCGCGTAAAAGACGGCCGGACGTACGCGTATGCGTTTGCCGCAGCCCTTTTCGTTTTTGCGCCGCTTATCCTTTTTGAAATGCGTCACGGATGGATTGCCGTGCGGTCAATCCTGTCGTACATGAGTCCTACCGGCGTCGTAGGCCGTGACGTATGGTGGCTTCGGATTACCGATCACGTGCGTCCGTACCTTTCCAATGCCGCAAATTCGTTTATAACCGAACGCGGATTTCTGCCGCAGGAGCTGTTTACCGTTTTATCCGTCGGGCTCTTTATCGGGCTTATTATCGCCGCAGTACGGGTACGGCGGGATGCCGAGCGGAAATTCTTTCAGTTTCTCGTGCTCGTCCTTGTTACCTCGTACGTTGCATTTTTGTTTCTCAATAATGTCATTTGGGACTATTACCTTATCCACGCGCATTTCATTTATATCTACGCATTCGCGTACTTTCTCGTTCACTGCGCCCGCAGCATGAAGAAATCACCGGTTTGGAAAATACCGTTCGCGGCGCTGATCATTTTCCTTTCGTCAATGGTCGTTTCGTCGGCGCGGCGCATGTGGGTTGACTATACGTATGACTTCCGCGATTTCGGCGGCGTAGAAAAAATCCTGGGGAAAAAGACCGCGATTGACTACGTGTACCGCGACGCGGGCGGGAAACCGTTTTCCGTGTTCGTATTTATGGCGCCGGTTTATACGTATCCGTACGATTATCTTTTTGCAACGTACGGCAGACAAACCTACGGGTATGAGCCCGGGCGAGAAAAAAAAGGACTGGTGTACCTTATCATTGAACCCGACGCGTCCAAACCGTGGACGTACAAAGGATGGCTCGAGACGGTTATCGTCGGAGGCGATATTATAGAAACAAAGACATTGCCGACCGGGCACATTATTCAGAAGCGCATGTTCGGGTTATGATAAAAAAAATATTTTCATCACCGCTCACGTGGATTGTCATTGCGTCGGTCCTGCCGACACTGGCGCTCTTTCGGCCGGGCTTACCGCTGACGCACGACGGGCAGGATCACGTGGCGCGGATCGCGAACTTTTACGCAGCTCTCAGAGAGGGGATTATTATTCCCCGCTGGGCGGCGAACCTCAACTGGGGATACGGGCACCCGATTCTCATGTTTTTGTACCCGCTGCCGGAGTATGCCGCAAGCGCATTTCATTTCCTGGGTTTTTCCCTTGTTGACAGCACCAAGCTCGTATTCGGACTTGCGTATATTGCGAGCGTCATCACGATGTACCTCTGGATGCGCGAAGCATTCGGGGTGAAAGCGGGGATAATCGGCGCGCTTCTTTACGGATTTGCGCCGTACCGGTTTGTCGATTTTTATGTCCGCGGAGCGCTCGGCGAGCACGTCGCGTTCATCTTTCCGCCGCTGGTCATGTATTTTCTCCTTAAACAGAAATGGATCGGGGTTTCGCTGGGCATTGCCGGCCTTATTTTGTCGCACAATGCCCTTGCCATCATGTTCCTGCCGGTAATTTTTCTCTATGCCTTATATCTCAAACGCTTTTTTACGTTCCGCTTTATATTTTTCGCGCTGCTGGGTTTCGGCCTTTCCGCATTTTTCTGGGTACCGGCTTTGTTTGAGGGGAAATTTACGCTCCGTTATATCGTTACGGCCGGTGAAGCACTGCAACGATTTGTCCCGTGGTTTTGGTTTTTCTATTCGCCGTGGAATTACGGCGGCGGGCAGGAGTTTACAAAATCGTTAGGATTCCCGCAATGGGTCGGCGTTATCGCAGGCATTTGGGTGCTTTTCAAAACGCGGAAAATGAGAATATTTCTTTTATCACTCATGCTGTTGCTTTTCGCGTCTTTTTTTATGATGACTTCCTGGTCGGGTGCGATCTGGGCAAATATCAGGATTCTTCAGAATTTCCAGTTTCCGTGGCGGTTTTTATCAGTCTCTGCGTTTCTTGCAGCGGTTTTGGGCGGGATCGGATTACGGGGGATAAAAGGAAAACTGTTTATTCCCGCCTGCGCTCTTATCGTACTTTTGACGGCGTTCATGTGGTGGCCGAAGGAATATCAGATTCGTGACGAATCGTTCTACTCAGGCATTTATCCGGGTACGACCGACACGGGAGAAAGCAGTCCCGTCTGGTCCGTGCGTTTCATGGAACGCACGCCCGCCAATCCCATGGACGTGGGGGAGGGGGACGCGACGGTTACCGCGGGCAAACGGACGACGACGG